>NZ_JBKHUP010000014.1:0-97650 GCF_046565525.1 Coleofasciculus sp.
TATCAGTTATCAGTTATCAGTTATCAGTTATCAGTTATCAGTTATCAGTTATCAGTTATCAGTTATCAGTTATCAGGAACAGGGGGAGATGAGGAAGATGGGGGAGATGGGGGAGATGGGGGAGATGGGGAAGATGGGGAAGATGGGGGAGATGGGGAAGATGGGGGAGATGGGGGAGATGGGTAAGAAAAAATTAAATGAGAGCTAGCCAAGCAGTATTGCGTAGCATGGTACGTCTGTCATGGCACATCTGGAAGGGAGAATTTAGAAAAGTTAAACTCGAATTTGTATAAAGACCTCTCTCGTCTCATAATTCATGGCTATTGCTTCTCAATCTCCCTCATCAACGGATCACGCTCTCAACGAAACCTCTGTATTTGATGTCATCGTCATTGGTTCTGGTATTGGCGGACTCGTGACGGCGACTCAGCTAGCGGCTAAGGGTGCTAAGGTGCTGGTACTGGAACGCTATCTGATTCCGGGTGGTAGTGCTGGATACTTTGAACGCGAGGGCTATCGATTCGATGTTGGCGCGTCGATGATTTTTGGTTTGGGTACTGAAGGAACCACCAATCTATTGACCAAAGCCTTAGACGCGGTAAATGTTGGTGTGGAAACGATTCCCGATGAGGTTCAGATTCACTATCATTTACCCGAAGGATTAGAACTGAAGGTTCATCGAGAGTATGAGAAATTCTTACAAGAATTGACGGAAAAATTTCCCCATGAACGACGGGGAATTCGTCAATTTTATGATGAATGCTGGAAGGTATTTAATTGTCTCAACGCGATGGAATTGCTGTCTCTAGAAGAACCTCGCTATCTGATGCGGGTGTTTTTTCAGCATCCTTTGGCTTGTTTAGGATTGGTGAAATATTTGCCCCAGAATGCTGGAGATATTGCCCGTCGCTATATTCATGACCCTCAGTTACTCCAGTTTATTGATATGGAATGTTACTGTTGGTCAGTTGTACCTGCTGATAAGACACCCATGATTAATGCGGGGATGGTGTTTTCTGACCGCCATTATGGGGGAATTAATTATCCCAAAGGGGGTGTGGGTGAAATTGCCCAGAAATTGGTTGATGGATTGGAAAAAGCTGGGGGACAGATTCGCTATTCAGCAAGGGTCAGCGAAATTTTAACCGAAAAGGGCAAAGCTGTGGGTGTACGGTTAGCCACTGGGGAAGAGTATCGGGCAAAGCGAGTGGTTTCTAATGCAACGCGCTGGGATACGTTTGAGAAATTACTGCCCTCAGAACAGATGCCTGCAAGTGAGAAAAAGTGGCAGCAGCGGTATCAGAAATCACCCAGTTTTTTGAGTTTGCATTTAGGGGTTGAGGAAAAGGTTTTCCCGCTCGGAACAGAATGTCACCATATTTTATTGGAAGAATGGGACAAGATGGAGGAGGCTGAGGGAACAATTTTTGTGTCTATTCCCACGTTACTTGACCCGGACTTAGCGCCGGAAGGCTATCATATCATGCATACCTTTACGCCCAGTTGGATGGAGGATTGGCAGGGATTATCGGCTAAGGAGTATGAGGATAAAAAGGAAGAAGCGGCTGGGCGAATTATTGAACGATTGGAGGCAATTTTCCCTGGTTTAGATGCAGGATTGGATTATATGGAAGTGGGAACCGCCCGCAGTCATCGGCGGTTTTTGGGGCGTGAGGGTGGCACCTATGGACCGATTCCGCGCCGCAAGTTAAGGGGGTTATTGGGGATGCCGTTTAATCGGACTGCGATTCCGGGATTATATTGTGTGGGGGATAGTACGTTTCCGGGACAAGGGTTGAATGCAGTAGCCTTTTCTGGGTTTGCTTGCGCCCATCGGGTGGCGGTGGATTTGGGATTGTAAGCTCGCATTTTGCATCATTTTCAACCATAAAGTTGTAGGCGAATTGTAGGGTGCGTTAGCGAAGCGTAACGCACCATTACTGAACTTTGTTAAGTTAAGCTTTCATGCATTTAAATTGGGAATGGGTAGCGAGCAAGATGCTCGCACTACAAAGATTATATCCCTTATTGACACTAAGGTTTAAATGCTGAACATTGATTCAAAATCAGCCTTTTTTGTAAAATTTTGATGTTACAGATCACTTGTATTTACAAAATGATTGCAATGTGTGTTAACCTTGGGCTGTTAAGATTTAAGCAGGAGATTTCAGCCAGGGAGAGTTCACCATGAGTTTAGTGATTTCCGATGACCTAGTCAAAGCTAGTGGCTTTTCTGAAAATGAGCTATTGTTGGAAATTGTGCTGATGTTATTTCAGCAAGATAAAATTAGTTTGGGGAAAGCCAGTGAGTTATTGGGATTGCATCGGATGCAGTTTCAACAACTCATTTCTGAACGGGGTATTTGCGTTCATTATGATATTGATGAGTTTCAGGAAGACCTCAAAACCTTAGAGGAAACGGAGTGTTCATGATTTTTGTCAGCAACACTTCACCTATTTCCAATTTGGCGAAGGTCGGGCAACTCAGCCTAATGCCTCAGCTTTATGGCAGAATTTTAATTCCCTGTGCGGTGCATGAGGAATTATTGGATTTTAGGGCTAGGGATACTGTGATTACAGGAGTGCGATCGGCAACTTGGATAGGCATTCAATCCGTACAAAATCAAATTTTGTTCAATAATTTTAAAAAGGGTTTAGCGAGCGCTAAACCAAAAATTTAACCGTAAAATATTGAGTCTAATTTCATTCCATTAAACCTATTGTAACAGGATGCAAAAACTAATTCTGACACCAACTACAATTTAGATTACTCCAACACACCTTAGCATTTTCATAAGCTTTTTTCAATGAACCTTGATGTTCCCATTTACCCAAACTTTTGCGTACTATGTCACAAGGATATATATCGAGTTCCGGAGAAATAACTAAAAATATAATACCTGCCAGACAATCAATATGTGTTCGGGACATTTCAAAGCCACTTGTGTCCTTATCTTCTATGATGCGACCACGTAGTTTTTCTTGTTGAAAGATATCTTTTGTAATGGGCAAATACTTAGTCTCGAATTCTCTCTTTTGATTGGTAGACAATTCCAGTTCATTGCATTTTTGCACAGCCATTAAATTAAATCTATCAGTGTAATTTTTGAAAAAATTAACAATATTTGGAATTTGCATATAGTTATATTTGCTAATTACAATACCTACCGATGGCGCTCTATGTCTATCCTGAACTTGTTCACACAAATTTAAAAAACCTTTTAATGATTTATCAAAGTCACGACGAGTTTTTTCATGTATTTCTTTATTATGCCCATCAAAGCTGACTTGCATATTTGAAATTACATCCAAAGCACTTAACTGATTTGCTTTTTTCTTTGTAATTAATGTTGCATTGGTTACTATTGATATACCAAAACCTAGGTTTTTAATTTTTGATATCATTTTCATAATATCTTTATGTATGAATGGCTCACCTCCACTAATGCAAATTTCAAAAATAGACATTTTTTTTGCTTCTTCAACAATTTCATTAAATATTTCTAGTGAAATCTCAGCATATTCTAGTGAGCTTGATTGATTAAAACAGTATTTACAATTTAAAGTACATTTATGAGTAATCTCAATGTCAAGGTGCAAAGGGGCTTGAAAATTGACAGCTTCAAAATTATGTAACATTTTAATTTATGCCAATTGAAATAAAGCACACTGAATTTATCATGCAAGTAAATAAATTTTTATGGTGTTTTGCTTATACCATAAAAATTTATTTATGAATCTTTGTTTACTTCTTGTTACCAAGCAGTTTCTTTAAAGATACTTCATTCATAAGCCAAACTACTCCTTCTGGATCTTGTACCACATAAGTATCATCCGACTCTTTGCGCCATCTAATGAATGGTTGATTTTCTGAACTATGAAACATATTCCTTTTCCATTTACCACTCCACTTAGACCAACTAGCACCTGATTTAGGTTCAGAATGATATACGGAAGGTAAAAGTTTTACTGATAGTGATTGAGTATTTTCATGTTGGCTCGCATTACTTGACACGAAATAATCTTCCATATCTATACTCCGTGAAAATCAATATTAACAGTCTTAGTGAATCATCAAGATTGCATCTACTATTGTTAGTGTTTCACCCTAATTTTTATTTGCCAACCCCTTAAAAGTGGCATTTAGGGAGGTATTTTCGAGGGGGTTTTAAAATCAAAAATGGTAAAATATGCGATTTTGTGGTCAAAAAGATAAAAATGTGGCAAAATGTGGGGTAAGAGAAAAAATAATAATTTAAATAATAATTTAGTGGAGCAGCTATGGGGATTCAGGAAGCGTTGCAGTGGACAGATCGCCTGCTTCTGGCGGCTACGGGAAAACATTTAGATACACTGCAACGCGCCATCTTGGAGGGAACATGGCAAGGTAAAGGATATAAGGAAATCGCTGAAGAATACCACTGTACGAGCGATCATGTCAGGAAATCAGCGTCCGACTTATGGAAACTGCTGTCAGAACTGCTGGAAGAAGACGTAAAAAAGAAGAATGTGCGATCGCTCATCGAAAACCGAATATTCTCTTATCACAACGATGGCGTACATATTGGCGATCACATAAATAATGTCTGTAGCGATTTATACAACGAGCCAACCACCTCAACCAACCGATCGCCCACTAGCAGCGAGTCAGACACCTTACCCCGCCACGATCTCAGCCAAGCCCCCGAATACGATCGCCTCCATACCCGTCACGACGAACTCACCACCCTCAAACACTGGATACTCAGCGAACACAGCCGCATCATCACCCTCACCGGATTATCAGGAATTGGCAAAACCGCCCTCGCCCGACAACTCGTCGAACAGATAAAAGACCACTTTACTCACATCCTCTGGTGCAACCATCGCAAATTCCCCAACCTGGAAACCCTGCAAAACCACATCCGCCAGTTTCTCGCTGCAACCCCCACCCCGAAAGCATCGCTCCTAGACCATCTGAGACATCACCGTTGCTTGATCGTCTTAGACAACCTCCAAGAGGCTCTAACCCCCGGTGAATTTGTCGGAACCTACCGTCGAGAGTATCAAGGCTATGGTCAACTCATTGATGAACTCGGGAGATTCTCTCACCAAAGTTGTTTTCTACTGCTGAGTTGGGAACAACCCCTCGAAATCGCCGCCTTAGAAAGTGAAACCCGCTACTGTAAAACCCTCCCTGTTCAAGGGTTTCCTCAACTCGCCAACCAAATCCTCCGCGATCGCCAACTCAAAGACCCCAACACCTGGCCAGAACTCACTCAGCTTTATAACAACAATCCCTTGTGGCTAAACCTTACCGCTTCAACAATTCTCGATTTATTCAACGGTAGCGTTCAGCAATTCCTCTCCTATCCCACTCTCTTTTTAGGAGACTTAGAAGCCGTCCTCAAGCTCCATTACCAACGCCTTGGGAACGCCGAAAAAACCCTGCTGCATTGGTTAGCCAACCAAGACTCCCCAGTCAACCTCAACCAGAAACCCCCCAATCTCCTCTCAGATCGAGAGTTTCTCAAAGCCATCCAATCTCTCAAACGACGCAGTTTATTAGAACCCTCATCCAATTTAAGCCTACAGCCCGTCATTCGACAATACATCCGCAGTAACTATTCAGGTGGGGAAGGCTTGACAAACGAGCCAAGAGCCGTAGCGTAGAATTATGGACATCAAGCTGCCAGCCATCCCCAAAGACCCAGAAGCCCTGCAGCAACTCTCCAAATCGGAGTTGGTGACGTTAGTGCTGCAACAACAAGCCCTTCTAGAACAGTTACTTCTTTGTTCATCCATAGCCGCGCACCGGGTCGGGGATACCACCCCGATTTTACCCCATCCCCGCAACTGAGAAACCGGGTTTCTTTCTTGAATTTTTGAGAAACAGAGATACTGCTAGAAACCCATTTTCTTTCCCCACACCCCAGACTCAGCTTTCTATCATTCCCCAGCAGCCGCTAAAACCTCTCTATATAAATTTGGACTAATCCGAAAATTAGCCTCAGATATTAAATTATCCATAATCGGTTTAATCTGAGTAATCAAACCCCGACGCTTTGCCACTAGCAAAATCCCCAATAATCCCGTAATCGATAACCCCAAATCAATTGCTTGCCTTCGTCCTAACCGTTCATCAATCAATAATTCTTCTGCATTCACTTCCAATGCCAAAGCAATTGCCTCTGATTCTCCTCGATCTAAATGACGTTCAGTTTGTAGAACGTTTACCAGTTGTTGATTAGTGGGTTGGCGAACCTCAATCCAATCAAGACCCAACACATCTGTGATGCGCGGGTCATCTTCTCCTCCTCGCTGTAATTCATGCCAAACCCCCGAAGGAATCAATACCCGTCCGTAGAGTTGTTCTAATAATCCAAGATAACCGACGATCGCCAACCCACTTAAAGGAGAAGTATCACTCACAACAATCATAGCCATCCCTTAGCCGTTAAATGCTGTATATCCTCCTGCAACTCCTCCACATCATAATGAATATTGATACCCCTATCTGATAGAAATTTTTGAAATCTAACCTGAGAGATATTCAGTAACTCTGCTGCCTTACCCAAACTAATTTTTTCTTGCTGAAACAGCAATAATACCAACTCGATAATCAACTCTTGTTCAGAGAGTCCACTAGCTTTAACAATGTCTTCGGAAATCACTATGCTCATAATCTTGCTCTTACCTCAAAATCAGTAATTTTTCGCCTTAGCTTGACCCTCACTCGTGGCTAGTCCAGATGTTTGACTGTTGAAATATTTTCCCACCTCCTACGCCACATTCCCCACAAACTGCGCTTGGTTATCTTGTCCCTCTTCCTGCAACTGTGCCGCCACCAACTCGCACACCTGCACAAATCCCTCATCCAGCTACTCCAGATGACGGTTGAGGATTTGCGGTTCCTCCCCACTGGGACAGGCGAGGAGTTCTTGAATCAGAGAGAGATAAGCCTGCGATCGTTCTTCATTCATAGCCGCAAGGTCAAAACAGCACCCCCATCCCCGGAGATAACAAGATAACATCTGGGCTGGGCAACCACAAGGGATTGCCCCGACGGTTAGGGGGTCAACTTTCTATCAACTTGGCGGATTCCCTCAAATCCTGAAATTCCCAATTTGCCAACCCTTAAAACTACGGGTATCTTAGAAGAATTGAAGCTAGTCAACCTCTCACCACAGCGAATCAAACGTCAGTCGGGGCGGGTTTAGTCTCATCTGGGTGCAACGGAAAAGATAGTAGTAAAACCCGCCCCTACAGAATTTTCTAAGGAGAACCACCAAATCCGCCAACTGATGAGCGTGCGATCGCGCTGTGCGTGGTGCTATTATGTGATCGCTCCCTTCGGAATGGTGGTGTCCCCCGTGGCTGTCCCACTTTGATGCGATCGCGTTTCTCCTACACTACAAGAATTTCTGCCAATTATTCACAAGCGTCAGGTGAAGCCGATTATACTTATCGTTCTCTTTGCTACGCTTCCAGTTTTCAATTATTCAAGTAGAAATAGGACATAATGCATGAATGACTCACAGGAAACACCAGGCTAATTGACAAATCAATCGAGAATATGGCGGCAAAAGACCTTTTTCACCAATCAGTCAGACGCGGGTTAGAGAAAGAAGAGTGGATGATTACCGACGATCCACTGGAACTGGAATGGGAAGAGGTCAAGGTTAAAATTGATTTGGCAGCCGAGCGGTTGATTGCAGCACAACGAGGTGGAGAAAAGATTGCTGTTGAAATTAAAAGCTTTATCGGAACTTCATTAATCAGTGATTTCCATACCGCTTTGGGTCAATTCCTCAACTATAAAATTATGCTGGATGTTAAGCAACCTGATCGCTTGCTCTACCTGGCAGTTCCCCTAGAAACTTATGAAACCTTTTTTCAAAGTAAATTTGCTCAGGTAGCCATAGAGCGCTATCAACTCAAACTCATTATTTACGAACCTGTAACTGAGGAGATTGTGCAATGGATAAGCTAGAACATTATCGCTACTGTATTCAAACTCTTTTAGAAAAACACAGCCAGTATAAATCCCGTGATCAAGATGTAGAAAGTCAGCTATTCTTTGACTCAGTGCGAGATCATTATCAATTCATGCGAGTAGGTTGGAACGGCTTAAAGCGAGTCTATCACACTGTCCTGCACTTTGATATTAAAGATGGCAAGATTTGGCTACAGCAAAACACCACTGACGTTGATGTAGGTCAAGAATTGCAGGAAATGGGCATCCCTAAAGAAGACATCGTATTAGGGTTACATCCGCCCTACAAACGCCCTTATACTGGGTATGGCGTTGCTTAGGCTTCAAACTGTCATGCCACTATCCACATTGGTATCCATTCAGTGGTGATTCATGGAGTCAAACAGATAGTTAATCTAACGGATGAACGTCAGTTTATAGGGTAAAACCTTTTCATATCTAACTTCCAGAAGCCAAAGGTAACGTCTCCACCTGGGTGATCATATCCAATAATGAAAGCCCCAAACTCTTATTCAACGCCACGTTACTCTCAGGACAACTGTGCTGCATCAAACAGCGAGGACAACCCTCATCGCAGTCACACCCTTGGGCTAACACCTTGGCTTTAAATGCAAAGTCCCAGAAACGATGAAAAATAGCCTCAGATACCCCATTTCCCCCTGGTGTTGTATCAAACCAATACCCAATTGTGGGTAAGGTTTGCTGACGGTTGGGTTTGTCAACGATTAGACTATTCACCTCCTGAGTCTCGCTCAGAATTAACAAGGGTACAGCTAAATTAATTTGGTGAGTGAGAGAATGTAACGCAATCTGTTCTGGCGGACAAAACCAAAGACATTTATAGTCACTAGGAATATCTTCCCCATACTGCTGAATCACTTTTTGTTTAACGCCTTTAACCTGTTGAGTCAAATAGTCCTTAATGGGTTGGTTAACTTCGATTTGCAGTACAGGTGCTTCAAGTCGGGTTAAATAAGGCTCCTCAAAATTCACCGTTTTAATCCGTTTCTGGATTTCAGCAAACCGCGTCTTGCGCCGACAGTCTGGACATTGAGCTTCTTTAACTGGCTTATGATATTGCCGACATTGGAAATTTTTGCAGGTTTTGTCGTATTCTAGACTGTAGAGTGTATATCCAGTAACATAATCAGTAATTTCTCCCCAACCCAGAATTAAGCGTATTCGTCCTTCCGGAATTATTGTCTCCAGAATCTTCGGTTCGGCTAAGTGAGATTTAAGTTCAATCTCGGTTTCTTGCTCCGCACGAGTTAACTGCTTAGGATCTTTGTCTAGAGGTTTTAAAATTGCCTTTTGGTTCTGCAAATCAAGGTTTTGACAAGAATACCAAACCCGCTCACCCCAGGACGACTGATGCTGATAAATTGCCTGGGGAAACACTTCTCGTTGGGCGTGCTTTTCATCCAATTCTTCAAATTCTTCCCCCGTATCTTGATCTACTAATGTCACCGTCCAATGGTTAGTTCCTCGCATTTGTACCTCTTTATGAGGGTAAGGTTTCGTCCACAAATGCTGGTTGCGAGAGAGGGATAACTGCTTTTGATTTATCAACTGAATGGCAATGTCTGCGGCTGGCTGACTAAAATACTGATGAAATTTCTCCAAAGGAATACCACTCTCACAAGCCCCACAGAGTAAATGCTGTTTGAGGAAGACTTGATAGTCGGGATTACACACCGCACTTTCCACCTCACCCCTTAGCAATAAATCCGGGTTATTCCCATAAAAATAATCCAAGGCGTTTTGAGCAATGGGCAGAAAAATAACTAAACCTGGGCTTTTCCGCCCCGCCCTTCCTTGACGTTGACGTAACTGCATGAGTGAACCGGGATAACCGCGCAGTAAGCAACAATCCAGTTCCGGAATATCAATCCCTGCTTCTAAGGCTGACGTTGCCAGAATAACGCTAATTTCTCCTGCACTCAATTGCTGAATAATTTGGCGACGATGATGGGGCTTCAGCGAACCGTAGAATATCCTAACCTGGGATTTGAGATAGCCTTGTCCCCGTTGTTCTAGATTTTCTTGGATCTGATTTAATAGAGATTTTAGAGAAATGCGACTATTACAAAAAACAATCCCCTTGAGTCCTTGATCTAACCAAGATAGGACAATCGCACAAGACTCAATATTGGCATACTTAGATGGGGCTAAACAGAGAGTTGTCCGCGCCGCCGTTGCTGCACCACTGTTTTCTATGAGGTATAGATTTCCCTGTCTTCCACTAAATGTTTCTGCTAATTCGCCGGGATTGCCAATCGTCGCCGTGGCAAAGATATGTTGTAATCGAGTGGAATCTCCCCCACTTTGATCGATCGCTAATCGCAACCGTCGCATTAAATTGGCAAAGTGGGCGCCAAAACTACCGCGATAGGTATGGGCTTCATCAATGACTAAGTAACGGAGATTAGCCAGAAACCATTGCCAAGATTGCCATTGCGGTTTAAAAGCTTTAAAGAGTTGATGGTGGAGTAAATCAGGGGTGATACAAACAATTTGCGGCGATTGTTCCAATAATTTAATCCGTTCAGCCATGGGAACATCTCCCGTCAGCATCACCACATTAATCCGCTGGAACTTCGGCATATTGTCAATAATGTCGTGAATTTGCCGCAACTGATCCACCGCCAACGCCTTCAAGGGAAAAATAAATAGGGCGGTGGCGTGGGGATTGCTCAGACAGGTTTCCAGAATTGGGAGAAGAAACGCCAGAGTTTTGCCACTGGCTGTCGGGGTGGAGAGTAAAATATCTCCCCCTTGACGCAACGCCTGTAATGAGGCGTACTGATGAGACCACAAAGAGTTGATGCCAATGGTCATTAAAGCATAGCGGAGAACTGGGGGCAAATCCTGGGGTAAGGGTTTCGCCTCCTCCTGGGAAGCGGGGGTAATTTCTAAGGCGGTTAACTTTTCTGCATCTAGTAGGCTTTGAGCGATCGCACGAAATGCAGGCGGTTGAATTGCGGCTATTTCGGCTTCACTGACTTGGAGGGTTCCCAACTCCGACAACGGAGGGGTTAGGGATAAAGCAGAATGGCTGGCTTCAATCAACTCATGGTGTCGAATTTCCTGGTAGGCGTGTTCCAGATACACTTCTACCTTGGCTCGTTGATCGGGAAACGCAGCCCAGGTGTAGACAGCTAAAGTGGCTTCAAATCGTTGAATGGCTTGGCGTAGGTTCCTGACGCGATCGCCCCTACTCCGCTCTAGGTAAATTAACCCCAAATCATAATGATTTTGCGCCCAATCCAGGGGAGCATCTGTCTGAGTAAAAACCTGAGCGGCAATTTCGTAGCCAATGCGGACAATTTCCAGATTATCCGTGCGATCGCCCCCAGGAAACTGGTTAATCAACTGACTAATCCCCCGTAGGCGTCTGGCTATATCCGGCTTGTGATAATCGTCTAGTTCAGCCAAAGTCGCGATCGCCCATTCTTGCAGCACAAGGGCAAACGTCTCATTCAGCTTATCTGTGTTCTCCGCCAGGATTGTATGCACCACGGATACATCATTGTTGCTGTTTAAACTAACCAACAACAATTGGTAGAGAAACGTCTTCTGGGTTTCCCAATTTGGATCAGCCATGCTCTAAGCCACCATTCTGCTAGCGCGTTATTCCGATCACGTTCGCTTGTTCAATCATTGTATTGTACAGTAGGGGACAAGGAACTCTGGGGTTAACCTTCAATCCCACCAATAGTAAATCACCACAGCGTCGCGATCGCGTTGCATTTCCTGATCACAAAGCCCAGCTTCTAATCAATTCATCAGTCGCCGTTTGAGCCGCCAACTGTAGTCTTCATTCGTACCATCAGTTATATCTACTGAGTCAGCTCGCCACTTTTTGCCCAACTCTAAAAGCTGGGACACGATTGTGTCTTGATTATATGATTGATCTATAAATTTATTTTTTGATAAATCAACTATTAATAATTTCCTATTTAAGATTTTACTGTACAGCCCTACACAGTACGCCCATAAAATTGCTATGATAGTCAGTCGATAGGACTACTATATCATTGGTTCAGCGATCAAGTCTGATCCTGTTCCAGAGGTAGTTAGTTAGGGAAGCATCTCAATCCAGCAAAATTATTGGTAGTGGAAGCATTTTGCTTCCTAAAATTTATGACTTATCTACGCCCCTACAGGACGAAGGCTTGGCTTCGACAATTGAATAAGGGCGGGTTTTGTTGCTCAGTTATTAGTGACAAGCTAGTTTGAGTCTCTCAACCCGCCCCTACAGGGGAATACTTGGCTCCTAAGACAAATGACGAATGACAAATGAAAAATGACTATGCTCAGTCAATCTTACCAACCGTCTGCCCTTAAAATGCGCCCCCTATCTTTTTTACGGAATTGGACGATTTTAGTCTTACTATTGCTTTGGTGTACAAGCTGTTCATTTCAAGACTCACAAGAGATCAATTTAACCCTCAACACCCAAGCGGGAGGGCGTCCTGGACTCTACAGCTTAAGTGGCACAACCAATCTCCCTGATCAAAGTCAAATTACAGTAGCCGCAATTCGCGATTTACGCTTCCCTGATCAGGCGGTGTATGGCGATGAATCGAATGCCCCTTATTCCATTCTCGATCGTCAAGTGGTCAGGGTTGAGGACGGAAAATGGCAAGCCACGCTAAATTTATGGCAGGTAGCGCCTGATGGACATTTCCGGGAAGCATGGCAACTGGAGCAATCACCCATTGGTGACTCCTTACAACCCTCTGCTGATGTATCATTTGTGGCATTATTTGATCCACAGGGTCAACTGCCAACTGTAGAAAATCAAACCATCCAGACACCAGAACTTGAAGGTCAACTGGTTCGCTTTACGAACGAAGGTCAGCCTTATGTCAAGGTCACTCAAAGCCAACGGATTCCTCTACCAACGGGTCGAAAAACTCCCCCTGTGGTTAAACCTGAAGATATGAATTGGGGTTGGGGAAAGGAGCGCTATGAACTTCCACCACAATCCCCAGCGCCTAAGAATTTGCGTCCGCAACCTTTGAAAACTGAACAAACAAATCAACCGCTTTTGCCCTCAGAGTTCTTGCGCTGATGGGCGAGAGGGGAAACTAAGTCGGGGCGGGTTTAGTTACTTATGGGTGCAAAATAAATGATAGTAGTAAAACCCGCCCCTACACTTAAAACGATTGGCAGTGAAAATGGGCATTTTGGGATCGCCGAAACCTTGATATACCGTAGGGTGGGCAATGCCCACCAGCCTTAACGCGACGCGGATTGCCTACTCTCGTCGCTCAATAACAAGTTTCAAACGAGCAACGAGCGCCCCAATCGCGCCGACAGCGGCTATGACGGGAAACAACGTCACACCAACGACTCCACCCACGACGCCAACAGTTAGGGGAATTTCGATTAAGATTTGCTCCTCTTCGTTCTTGACGATAATCCGGCGAATGTTACCCTGATGGATCAGTTCCCTCACTTTGCCCACTAAGTCATCGCCACTAATGGTGAATTCTTCGACATTGACTTGGGTTGTGGTACCAACCTCAGGTTCAATAGACTGTAACTCATTTTCTAGAGGAACAGTTTTAGCGTTAATCTCCTCGAAGCTTTCTTCTGTGCGAATTGGTTCGTTCATCCTTAAGCTCTTGTATGTTACTACCTTTCAGGGTAGCGAACTCAGTTGCTGGAGAGTTAACCAGTTGGATTGAATTGATTCGATGATTCGGGACAATATAAAGAAATCCATACCGTATATTTTGGCACAATGCCTCTAGAGATACTTGACAAGGAAAGAAAATATGTACCCAAAAATTTTGATAATGATTTTTTTTCTGACTGGATTAGGATTAGTGACTCCCATTCGGGCAGAAAATGCGGATCAGGTTCGCCAGTTATTGGAAACTGGAGCCTGTCGCCGATGTGACTTGGAAGGGGCGAATTTGAGAGATGCAAATTTGAAATTCGCTGATCTCAGAGATACTGACTTGAGAGATGCGGATTTGAGAGGGGCGGATCTCACACAAGCCGATTTGAGACGGGCAGATTTGACTGATGCGAATCTCAAAGGTGCTGATTTGAGGGGGACTTATTTGAGATTAACCAATCTGACTGATGCAAACCTTAGACGGGCTAACCTTTGCGGTGTGATTATGCCAGATGGTGAAACCTCTGAGCAAGGGTGTGATTGATATTATATTCACTCACTCCAAGACATCTGAGTCAAAATCTGCGGAATGTAGGTTTTAGGATTCGTTAGCGAGGTTTAAGACTCGTTGATACAACTGGGGACTGACGCGAAAACCAGCTTGATGGATCAAGGCATCCATGAGGGGTTGAACTTGGGGGATGAGGTTTCTTTGTTTGGCTGTGACCAGAATGCCCAGAATCCCAATGATAGAAAGTCCAAGCTGACGGGCTTCCCGTCGTCCTAGGCGTTCATCAATAAGTAGGTCATCGGCTTTGAGTTCAAGCGCTAGGGCTATGGCGTTGGCTTCTCCGGCATCAAGTCCCCGATCACGCTGAAGTTGATGGGCGATTGTGGCATCGGTGGAAGATCGGGTTTGAATCCAATCAAGCTGGAGAATGGCAGGAATAGCGGGATTATTGGCAGCCGCAAGTTCTTCGGCAACGAGGGTAGGAATGATGACGGTTTGGTAGAGGGCTTCTAGCAACCAGAGATGATTGACCAAGGCTAGATTACAGAGGGGGGAAGTGTCGCTGACAACGATCATAGCCAGCCCCGATCGCGCAGGTGTTGCACGTCTTGCTCAAAGTCTTCAACATCATAGTGGACGCAGATGCCGCGATCGGCGATGAGTTTTTGGAACTCCATCAGATCGATTCCGGCAATTTTGCTGGCGCGGCTGAGGGTGATGCGTTCTTGCTTGAACAGGGCGATTGCAATTTCCCGCAGCCAGTCGCTCTGGTTGAAGGTGTCGGTTTTGGTGAGACTGTCGGGGAGGTCGAGGGTAATTTGCATGGTAATTCCCTAGCGCTATAGGTTTATTTAGAGTCAAACCGGGGACGTTTACTCCGCTTGACAAGAACTGAATTATAACAGGGGTAGTTGACCCGGATTTAGTATGAAGCACTTTTTTAATTCTAAAATCTGCTTTATAGGAAGATAGATAGGCGATGAGAAACTTATTTTGTTAATTAATACTGGCTATGTAAATAGTTTTGTATAATTGTCAATTAACCAAAAGAGCAGATAACTTACCACTGCAGCACAGAAAGCCAAAATAGCTATAGTAATATCTTGAGGTAAAAATTCATTCAAAAAACTTGCTTGAATACTTTTTGCAGGAGACTTATAGTCTAAACCGACCTGGATTTTTTTAGACTTTCCGGCAACCCCAACTTCAAGACCTTCAGGCTTTTGATGATTGATTAGTAAATATTGTAGACTATTAATTCCAAATTTGCCTATAATTAAAAATTGATTCTTTTTCACAGATAGCTCTCGTTCTGCCATAGTCAAGACACCTTCAATAATAGTGGAATGATACAGGTTGTCTTTTATGTTTACACCTGTTTTATCAAGACGATAAAATAGTACGTCTTTAACTTTTAACCCTCCACGAAACCATTGACTCGAATCATCTATTTCCGATAAAACAATATATAAATTACTTTTTCCTGGTAAATCTACTTTTAATCGCTTTTGCGTCGGTTTAAATATAAATTCTAACTCATTAGGGCTATTTACACTATCGTTGGTGTCTAGTTCTAAAATTCGATAGCCTTCTACAATCACTCTCAGAGGCTGAGATCCTAGATAGAGGTTTAAATCATTTGGACTTATGCCTGGTTGTAACTCCAAAGACAAGCGGTTACGAAAAGAGTAATAACTAAGATGAGCAACTTTTGTATTATTCTGTAGTCTTAGTTCCTCCAATGTTAACTGATTTATGTCGCTAGTTTGAACAGGAGTTATACTCCATTTACTTTTGTCACTGGGCAATTCAATTGTAATAGATTTAAGCTGATTAAGCTTGGGGTTATTTTGGCTTTCAAAAGTACCATTAAGTGTAATAAATTGTTCCCCTTCAACTAGAATCTTATCAATACCACGAATCTTTTGTAAGAAAAGCTGATTGGGTTGTAATCCAGCATAGGTGAAGTTGAGTTCTTCGACAACGAGATTCCCTTCAAAGGAGTGATAACTTGGGATAATTGCTGCAACAGAAATGCCACAAAATATTACTGTGATACAGAATACGAAAATGTATAGTAATTTCCCAGGCAACTCTTTTTTTGTCATGGTATTGTGCGGGGAATTCTTTGATAGAGAATTATGGGAAACTTGCCGCCTATGTAACCGATCTTGTTTTATAAACAGCCAAAGTTCAGACCAAACCCAAGCCAACAGCTCAATTAACTGAATTAGCAGCCAGAAAAGCGTAGTAATTATTTCCAATATTACCTGTATAATTTTCTGGGATAACCACAATGAAAAGCTTATAATCTTTTTCAAAATTTCCATTTTTATACATATTTGATTAGATTATTCTAATATTATCGAGATTTAATCCAAGTTAATGTTATTGGTTTAGCCAAGTTTGATCATGGAAAAAAACGATATCTTGCTTTATTGACTCTGGCGCTACTACTCCTCGTCTGTCTACTTCAGCTTCTATTTTCAATACATAGCGTCCTGTAGGAGCATTACTAGCTTCCCACTTGAAAATGATTTCTCCTGGAGATTGAGAATTTCTTCTCTGGTGACTATACACCTCTTTCTTGCCATCATGTAATATTGTAAACTTATTTATCTTTGTCCAATTGCTCGTGAAAAATACAAATTCATATTCGTGGGAAGGGTTGCCAATTTTAACAGGTATATAGGTATGAGCTAAGTCTTCAAAATTAACCCAAGCAATTGCACGTAATCTGTTTACAGGAATTTGTGCCTTCTTAAGCACATACGTCGAAAATGAAAAACGAGATGTATTGGGTGGGATATCAATTTTGTCCAGTTGATAGTCTTGTTCAATTGACCGCAGTTTTACTTCTGGATTGCTGCTGTTAGCTACAGGAGGAAGTTGGATTGTCAAAGTTTCTCCCCATTTATTTAAATTGCGAGTTGCTATAGAAATGAGTTGAAAGGTGGCACTAATAGGAATGTTGTCGTTTATACCAATAATTCCTTCACAGCGATTATTGTTACGACGGATATAGCGAATGGATTTTGGATCACCAGTGGGACAAGCTGAAGCCGATACGTTGGTCAGACTACAGAGTAATAAACTGGCAAATAAAAGTTTATATTTCATGTTGACTTTAAAACTCTATTTTAGAATTAAGTAACTCTTATGAAGATTCTAAAGTATTTCAGATCTCTAGTGAAACGCAGCGGAAATAGACTACCTGTTCACAATAAACGAAAAAGTAAAACATAGTAAACCTTACGGAATGCTGACCGCTTCCCTCTGTCTTCTGCCTTCTTGCTCTATAATTCTCCACTCCTGTAATTTTCGTTTAACCCAGTCTATTTTATAGGCATAGCCAAAGCCAGCAGTTGCTGCTATTCCTTGTTGGTTCGATTTTGAAACCTCGACAACAAGACCAACAACGCAGTCTTTTTCTGATAACACTGGACTACCGGAATTTCCTGATGCTAAGGTAATTCCACTTAGCTCTAACTGATGTGTGTTGCGAATGATATTGCTAATTTTTCCACTGGTTACTGACCAGAGGCTGCCATTTGCAGGATGTCCAATTACCTTAACATCCATATCAATATAAGGTGAATCTGAACAGATCGGCAATGGCTCAATGTCATTAGGAATATCAACAACTTTTAGGATTGCTAAATCTAGCTGCCGATCATTAGCTGTCACATTAACAAGTTGAGCAGGCTGACGCCAGTGTTCAGTATCAGGAGGTGGATTACTGAAAAACTCTACTTCAATTTCATCTATTGTTCGTTGTGGATTGTCAGGATTGCTAACAACATGGCGATTGGTAACAATCCAGGCTGTATTCTCTTTATCTTTCTTCACCACCCAGCCAGTACCACTGCCAGTATTGGTTATTATACGTACCACAGGTCGGCGAATGGGAACAGTGCGATCGTTTTCCACACTGGGAACCCAAGCAAGATCTTTTGGTGGAGGATCTTTTGGTGATTGATACGAGTCGAAAATTCTCAAACCTTCTCCATTCTCAGTCCTTTCCACTTGCATATCTGATCCAGAAATTCCCTCTTCTGCTTCGATTTGATCTGGAGCCAATGGAGAGATGAAACTCGGTTGCTCAAAGGTTGCCACTGGATCTAAAATTGGGTGAGAATATGGTATATTTGTCCTTAATTTCTCTTCAAATTGATCTCTGATAGAGTTTTCCGCGTCAAATGCATTATTGCATTCACCATCTGTACAGGAAAACGAAAACCCGCTGGATTGGCATTGACCATTGATACAGCTTATCCCGCCACCCATTACGTTACCACTAAAATCACTAAAATCACTAAAATCTCCTGAAGGGACACATTGACCGCCAGAACAACTCACACCCACACTAGCCGCAGTTTGACTGAAGGCTGGCTCTCCTGAGATTAATTGCAGCCAAATCAGCCCAACCAGCCCTATCCCTCTGGTTAATACATATCTGACTTTCATAAAAATCCTTGTTTTCTAACGAGGAAAGTATATAACCCCAATTATAGACACACTGGATAATATTTGTCAGGGTTATCATATCTGTGGGCATTAGGACGGTGGCAAAGCGTTATTTTTGCTACTCTTGAGGTGTTTCCTGCTTCTGTTCACACTCCTCATCATCATTTTCCTCGCACTCTTTTTGTGCTTCGTAGTCCTTAAGCAATTGCGCCACTCGCTCTTGAATTTCCAAATGTCGGGCTACGCCTTCGTAGGTATAACGGTTGTACCCATTGCGCTCAATTAGGGTTTCAATATTGCTAATCCGTTCCTCTGTATTCGGGTGAGTGGAGAGCCATGCAAATAAGGGGCGATCGCGGTCTTGTTCATTTAAAGTAATCATTAGATTATGCAGTCCATCCGCCGCATAACCACTAGCGACTAAAATCTTTGTCCCCAACGCATCAGCTTGACGTTCCATGTCTCGGCTATAGTCGAGAACAATTAAATTCGCGGCGGTGCGACCAAAGGGAATATACTGGGTAACATTGGCAATCAGATTTCCCTCCGTCACCAACTGAAAGCCATGGGATAATACCGCATGAGCCAGTTCATGAGCCAATAACCCCGCCAACTCCGCCTCAGATTCCGTTTTCAGAATCGCGCCAGCATTGACAAATACCTTCCCACCTGGTAAAGCAAAAGCATTTAGTTGGTCATCCATGACCACATAAAACTCATACTCAAACTCATCCCGCCCCGCCACGATCGCGAGTTTGTTGCCAATTTCCCGCACATACTCCAGCACCTGTTCATCTTCAACCATGGGGAGTTGCTTTTGTACCCTTCCGGCGAAGCTTTCACCCACGGCTGATTCACCGCGCAGCATTAACGTGGTGGTTTCAATTGCCGAAATCGGACCAAAGAGATTTCCGGTAAAAATATAACCCAACGCCCCCGTAACCACATTCGCGATCGCGTTTCCCCTCAGTTCACTCCGCAGGCGCGATCGATACCGTTCTAAATTCTCGTCCGCTAGCACCTCAAACTCCTCCGCTTGGGGATGATTGAAGTTAAGCATGGCAAACTGACGGGCGGCTAGAGAAGCTTCTAACCAGCGTTTCGTCTCGGCTAGGGCGATAACTTTAGCTTTAATCAAATCCGGCTCATTTGGATATAAGGTTGTCGCCCGCTCCAATATCTGAATCGCCTCATCTTGACGGTTATACTCCTTAAGGACTTGAGCATAGCGTAGATGAGCCGGAATAAATTCTGGTTGCTGTTCGACTAAAAACTGGAGGGGGATAAGAGTTTTGGTTTCTAGCTGCTGTTCTAACCCTTCCTCCGACTGACGCCAGTACACTGCACCAGCCGGTGAGAGTTCGCTGGGTTGATAAATAGCGGTGGGTTTGTCTGGGGCTGCTTCCGTTTCAAAAGAGGCTTTCGCTTCCTGATAAAGCTGTTGGGCGGCGGTAAATTGACCGCTCATGTAGAGGCGATCGGCTTCAATCAGCTTCTGTTGACGTTCCCGTTGTTCGGGTGTCAGTTCTGGAATTTCGGCTGTGGTTTCTGTGTCTTCTTCTGCATCAGCCGAGTCGTCGCTGGGGGTTTGTGAGGTTGGTGTCGTCTCTACTTCGGTAGAGTCTTCCGCCGTGGTTTCTGTGTCCTCTTCTACATCAGCCGAGTCATCGCTGACGGTTTCTGGGGTTTCTATTGTCTCTACTTCGGTAGAGTCTTCAACTGTAGATGAGGGGGATTGAGTATTTAACTCTGGTGGTGTTTCCTCTTCAGGGGCTGAAGGAGTTGAACGCGGCAAAGCATCTGGGATGACGATAGTTTCTGGCGTTTCCGAGGAATCCTCAGCGACGATCACTGAAGCGGAAGCGGCTGGGGGACTGTCTGGAATGACAATAGTTTCAGCCGTGTTTGCGGGTAATTGGTATTCAACCGCGACTTGTTCAGGCGATCCGATCAACATCTGGTGATGGAGGGGATCTGGCGTCTGAACCGTTGGCTCACTGTGGGAATCTAAAACGGTTAGATTTTGAGTAGAACGAATGGATTCAGGAGTTTTCGCAGACTCGGCTAAAACGATAGAGGTCGAAGTTGGCAGTAGGATGCCTAAGGAGAGTAGGAGGGAGTTCCAGAGCAGTTTCATCAGCCGATCTCCAGGGATTGCTCGTTAGGGTTTGATTGTAGCCATGAGGCAGTGGCGCTAGTTGGCTCTACCTGTTTAATTAGGGTAGCTCAGTTCGAGCTGAATGAGGGGTTAATCCTCTAGATGACTCTCGCGAAGAGGCTTGGTTCCATTGTGTTTTGGTTTTGCCCAGGAAGAGCGCGATCGCGCTTGATTTGCTTAAGGGCAAGTCACCCTCCCTAATCGATTGCCCCATCTACAGTAGTCCAGCGACTCGCCCTCATATTTAATCAATTAAATTTTTAAGGAAATCCATGGATTAACCAATCAAACTCGTGGAATTTACTTAATTTTATTTCTTCGGAAATTATCCTGTCTGTAATTCCACGGTATTTTTTTGAGATAAGCTCGACAATCTTTATAAAAATTTGATTAAATAGGAAAAAAATAATTCAGACAATCAATGGGCAATCTTATGCAATCACAAGCAGCTTCTCCCCAAAATAGTCGCCCTTGGTATGAAAAAGAGGACGGGACTTGTGCCATTTTAGAGGCAACCCTCGTTGACATTGGAGCTAATCAACCGCCTCACCTGATGTTCCCTGTCCACTGGGCTAAGTCCTTAGAGATTTTGCCGCAAGCGAAACGCATGGCAGACGAACACCAAGCCATGTTAGTCTTACTTCTCCACGGAGAAGCATCGAACAGCGAAATTATGTCCCTCGTCTTACAATTAGCAGAGACTCAAGTCCTGCCGTTATGGATTGGCGAACAAAATCGCCGGAAAGTGGATCAAATTATTTCTATGCTCTCCAACCAGCTTCAAGGTCAAACCTAGCCCAAAGCCTGCCCTTGAGCGAAGCGAAGGGGTTATACCAAATCCGGGGAATGCTACCCTCGTTCTAACCTAGTCCGCGCAGGCGGACTTTGTTTGTGTAGCAGCGATTTCAATCGCCTCTTGCAGGGGGTAATAAAGGCTAAGAAATTTTTTCCACAGACCAATGCTTAATCACACGGAGTTGTGTTGGGTGTGTCCCTGAGGCATCGGGTGCTTTATCCTGCTGGGCTTCTATTGCCTTGTGCAGAAATTCCATTTGCTCCTTAATCTGTTTAAATTGACTTTGAAGTTTTTCTAAGTCCGAGGGAGTGAGCGCAGGGGTCACATTCTGCGGTTCGCTCATGGCTTTTTTGGACGCATAAGCCATGTAGGTTTGGGCTGAAGCAAACTTGGCGGCGGCGGATTGTACTGTGGCTTGAGCAGAACTCCCAGAAGGTGCCGTCACCAGGGAGGTACTAATCACAAAGGGAGGGGATGACGGTGCAGGTTTTGGTTTGACTTCTGGCTGAGGAGTCGGTACAGGTTCCGGTTTAGTCGTTTGGGGTAATGACAAGGCGGGTTCCGGTTGACTCTGTTGGGGTGGTGGTTCTGATTCGGATTGAGTCTGCTTGTGTTGTGAAGACGCCTGGAGTTCGCTTTGGAGTTCTTCATCCAAAAAGGAAGCTAAGCCAGAGGCGGTTAATCGGGATTCTTCAGCTTTGAGAGATTCTAACAATTGGTCTCGTTCTTTCAAATTTTGCTCCAAATTGGAGAGTTGGGCTTGTGCCGCCGCCGATTTACGGGCAGACTGACGCCAACCTGTTACGGCGATGCTAGAGGTTCCTGCGGTTAAGGCGAGTACAGCCGCTAAACCTAGGTAAGGCATTGCCACATCGGGATCTCTGAGCTGCCCATGAAATATCGGTTCATCTTGAAGTTGAATGGTTACTGGCTGATCTCCAAAGATAGCTAAGGGCAAGGTCAACACACCAAAGACTGCTGCCGAAATAACCGCTGGTATAAGCACGAATCGTTGTAGTGGAGAACCCGTCATAATGTATAGTTCCTCGTGACAATTTACAGTAGTCGTCCTACTGCTGATTACTATTAAGATTTGGCGAGAGAAATTCCGATTGGCAGAAGCACGTCAAGGAGTTCTATTTTTAGGTTAATCTTTGTATCAGAATATGTCCATATATCTTTATGAAGTTTCGATTAAAAATCCGGCAAGTAATCCGTATTTTTACAAAGACTTTACATATTCATAATAGCTTTACAATTAAAGTTCTAAGAGAGAAAATATTACTCATACGATGGAACATAAGAGCGTGACTTTTGGTCAAACTTGACAGGTTAATCAACAGTCTTAACCAAAAACGACCAAGCTCTACCCTATTCTCACAATTTTTGGCTGAGTTCTTAACCCTAAGCCAGTTGGCTGTAACCCCTAGACTTTATCTAGAATGTTTACTAGACAGGAAAGTGATCGGTTTGAGGAGTCGATCGGAATAAAAGTCCACCGCAACCTACAGGAATTGCCAAGCCGAGGTTGAAATCATCACCGTTTCTGATTCGGATGTCCACAGCACTATGTATAAATTTTTCCGAGACCCGTTCTTATCCATTAGCCACACCCTATCCCTGTTTCTACGCAGGAGGTGGAATCTCTTGACATCACCACGCCACCCAGATCGGTGTAGAGACACGCCTCGGGGTGTTTCCCCATTTGTCCAAGACCAACAGACTCAGACCAACAGATACCGGATGCGAAACCGGGGCTTGCGCCGAGGTATTTGTTTCGCCTTAGCCTTCCTCTTGTCACTGGTGATGGGCGTAGATTGGTCGGCTGATTTACCCGTGGCGGCGACGAATAATCCCGTAATTACCGTTACATTCCCCCTTTCGACCGAGGGTGCGAAAATCGTGGATGCGACGGGTCAGCCCGTCCTGCTGCGAGGCGTGAACTGGTTTGGTATTGAAACCGAAATGAACGCGCCCCACGGTTTGTGGAAACGGGACTACAAAGATATGTTGGCTCAGATTAAAGGATTAGGATACAACATGATCCGACTTCCTTATGCCGTAAAATCCCTCAGATCAAAAGACGTGACGGGTATTGACTACAGTATCGGTGCGAATGCGGAACTGGAAGGAAAATCGCCCCTAGAGGTGATGGATATGATTATCCAGGAAGCCGATCGCCAAGGGTTAATGATTCTGTTGGACTCGCACCGACTCAACGACGAACGGATTCCCGAATTGTGGTACGGTGATGGCTTCACAGAGGAAGACTGGATCGACACCTGGAAACTGTTAGCCAGACGCTACAAAAATCAATTAAATGTGATTGGGGCTGACCTGAAAAACGAACCCCATGGTCGCGCCAGTTGGGGAACTGGGGATTTAGAAACCGATTGGCGACTGGCGGCGGAACGCGCTGGGAATGCGATTCTGGAGATAAACCCGGATTGGTTAATTGTTGTCGAAGGGGTGGAAAATAACGTTCCTGGTCAAAAACTAGACATTCATTGGATGGGCGCCAATTTAGAGGGCGTGGAACGATTCCCAGTGCGATTGTCCCGTGCCAACAAAGTGGTGTATTCCCCCCATGAATACGGTGCTGGTGTCTTTGATCAACCCTGGTTTTCTGAACCGAGTTTTCCTCAAAATCTCACCCGTCGTTGGGAAATTGGCTGGAATTATATTGCTAGAAAAGGGATCGCGCCGGTCTTTATCGGTGAGTTTGGCGGACGACAAGTTGATCCCCAATCCAAGGAAGGCGTTTGGCAACGGAAGCTGATTAATTTTGTGCAGAAAGAGAATCTGGGTTTTGCCTACTGGAGTTGGAATCCCAATAGTGATGATACGGGAGGACTGCTCAAAGATGACTGGTTGACGGTGGAGGAACAGAAGCAAGACTTACTGCAAGGAGTCCTAATTGCCACTCGGTTTGCCCATAAGCCCGCAACCGCGTTAATTCCTAATATTAAACCGAGTCCGTCCATAGGGATTAATCCCACCCCCAAACCCCGTCCCCGTCAACCTGAATTGAAAGTGACTTCGACGATGCGATCAGATTGGCAAGATGGGTTTTGTTTGAGTATTGAGGTAAGCAATCCCACAGATCAGGTGGTGAAGGATTGGCAAGTGCAGTTCCAGATGAATCAGGCGACAATTAGTCAGACGTGGAATGGGAACTTTAAAGCCCAGGGTTCAGAGTATGTCGGAAAACCCTTAGACTGGGGACGCGCGATCGCACCGGGAGAAAGCCAGGAGTTGGGATTTTGCGCTGATAAGCGAGGTTCGGATTATCAGCCGCGACAACTTTCAGCAGTAGCGGTTAGCCCTAACTCTGAGTTTTCCCCCGCCGTTAGGATTCCCACCACTCCACCCCAATTAAAAGTCGTCTCTAATCTACAATCCGATTGGCAAGAGGGATTTTGCATGAGTTTAGCGGTAATCAATCCTACGGATAACAAAGTGCGCGACTGGCAAGTGCAATTTAACCTGAATCAGGCGGCGATTAATCAGAGTTGGAATGGGAATTTTCAACAGAAAGGATCGCACTATATTGTCACGCCGATGGATTGGGGACAGGTGATTGAACCGGGACAAAAGCGTGATTTGGGATTTTGTGCCAATAAGCAGGGTTCCGATTACCAGCCTCAGCAACTTGTGGCGTCGAGTCGATAATAGGGTATAAATAAAAGAAGTAGGGACACGACATGTCGTGTCCCTACTCTATGTGGGTATGTTAGAATGTTTTTCCCAAAAGAATGCAACTCTTTGCGGTTATTATTAATGGTCACTGGCAACCCGGAATCGGTGATCCTACGTTCATGGGCTGGTTTACAGTTGTGGTGTATTTTATCACAGCGTTATTGTGCCTGATCTGTGCCTTACCTCATCGGCTCGTCTTTCTACAGCGAGTGAATCGAAATCTTTTGCTATGGGGATTCTTTGCCCTTATTTTAGTATTGCTGGGTATTAACAAGCAACTCGATCTTCAGTCTTGGTTGACTACAGTTGGCAAGGAATTAGCACTATCCCAGGGTTGGTATCAGCAGCGCCGCATGGTTCAGGTGCAATTCATTGGGGGAATCGTGATTGCGGCGTTAATTTTACTCTCAGTTATCGGACGCGCCGTCTATGCTGAACGACGAACCTATCGATTAGCGCTTTTAGGTCTAATGTTTCTTTCTTGTTTTATTGTCATTCGCGCCTCATCATTTCATCATATTGATACCTTGCTAGGTTGGCAACTGGTGGGATTGAGAATGAACTGGATATTGGAATTAGGAGGTATCGCTTGTATCGCGATTGCCGCAATCAGGACAATTTCCGATCGTTGGTCTACTAAAAATTCATAAGCCACAAATCCTATGAAACAATCGGCAAACCAGCTAAAGCCATGGCAATTTCCTGGTCACTATACTCGCTATCACATAATCGTCCCGCGTGATAATCAATGTAAGATTGCATGTCAAAATGACCGTGACCACATAAATTAAATAAAATCGTGCGGCTAATCCCTTCTTCCTTACAGCGTAAGGCTTCGTCAATTGCCCCTTTAACCGCGTGGTTGGCTTCCGGTGCGGGTAAAATCCCTTCAGCACGGGCAAACATGACCCCCGCTGCAAAACAATTTAATTGGGGATAGGCACGAGGTTCAATTAACCCTAATTCAACTAAATGACTGATTAGAGGACTCATTCCGTGATAGCGTAATCCACCTGCGTGAATCCCTGGCGGCACAAACGAACTGCCTAATGTGTGCATTTTAACCAAGGGGGTTAGATGAGCCGTATCGCCAAAATCATAGGCGTATTTTCCTTTGGTTAAGGTTGGACAAGCGGTGGGTTCTACGGCGACAAATCGAGTCGTTTCTTGCTTACCCCGTAACTTGTCACCCAGAAAAGGAAAGGCAATTCCAGCAAAGTTGCTCCCCCCACCTGTACAAGCGACAATAATATCCGGATAATCCCCTGCCATTTCTAATTGGGTTTGTGCCTCTAACCCAATCACCGTTTGATGTAAAAGAACGTGATTTAGAACGCTACCTAAGGCATAGTTAGTGTTTTTATTCCCTAACGCTACCTCCACCGCTTCACCGATCGCAATCCCTAAACTGCCTGTACTATGGGGATTATCTGCCAGAATCGAGCGTCCAGCTTGGGTTTCATTGCTGGGACTTGGGATGACTTTGGCACCATAAGCTTCCATTAAAGCGCGTCGATAGGGCTTTTGTTGGGCGCTGACTTTCACCATATAAACCACAACCTCTAAGTCAAACAGCGCCCCAGCAAAGGCTAAGGCTGAACCCCATTGTCCCGCCCCGGTTTCTGTGGTTAAACATTTAATTCCAGCCTCTTTGTTATAGTAGGCTTGGGCAACGGCGGTGTTAGGTTTATGACTTCCGGCTGGACTAACGCCTTCATATTTATAGTAGATTTTGGCAGGTGTATCCAGGTGTTTCTCTAAGCGTCTGGCACGATAAAGCGGAGTGGGACGCCATTGACGATAAATTGATTGTACAGGCTCAGGAATTTCTATTTCCGGTTCGGTGCTGATTTCTTGTTCAATTAATGCCATCGGGAACAGCGGTTCCAAGTCAGCCGGCGTAATCGGTTGACCGGTGACGGGATTGAGAACTCCTGGTAAGGGTGTGGGTAAATCCGCTTGGATGTTGTACCAAGCTTTGGGCATTTGGCTTTCGGACAGGGTATATTTAATCTGCATATTAGGAGATTAGGGTTTAGGCAAGTCGTAATGGCTGAGATTTATCTTATATAGCATTTTCAATTAGGATGTGAAACTAGGATTGAGGGAGGAATGGAACAGGGAACAGTAAGGATTCAATCGGATATTGTATGAGATGGCTATTTTCGGGATTAAATGAGCAACAAGTTGACGAGTCCATTCCCTCGGTTCACCCGGTTTGGTTGTTAGCCTGGGGGCAATTTCGCGCTGAACCGCCAGATTGTACATTCTTGATTCCCAACCAGTTAGCGGTAAGTCAGATTCAACCCGCTTTTAGTCCTCAAGGAGACTATGGGGTAGTTGGGGATATCTGGTTAAGTAATTCTGTCAGATTGTTGCAACAAGTAGGAATTGCACCTAGGGATTGGCGGGGAACAGATCAAGCATTGGTGGCGCTACTGTGGGAACGTTGGGGACAGGATTGTTTAGATTACCTGGAAGGGGTATTTGGGCTAGCGATTTGGCATCAGCCGAGTCAGAGGTTGTGGTTGGTGCGCGATCGCGTCGGCGGTAGGACGTTATATTATACGACTGTGGGTTCCTCTTGCTGGATTGCGCCTCGGTTGAGAACCCTGCGCCCCCACCATTCAGCCGACTTGGATTTAGTGGCGTTGCGGGATTATTTAGGTTGTGCATTTGTCCCCGGAGAACGCACACTTTGGCAACAGGTGCGGGAATTGCGCCCAGGTACGGTGTTACAGTTACCCGATGGACAGCCAGAACCTTACTGGCAACCTCAAGAGGAAATTACCCATCCTCAGCACAGTTTAGCATGGCACGCTCAACAGTTGCGATCGCGCCTCGATCAGGTGGTTCAGGAATACTTACCCAATACTGAACCTGTGGGGGTTTATTTATCGGGGGGATTGGATTCGAGTTGCATCACTGCACTCACGGCTAAATTTCATCCCCATCCAGTTCATACCTACTCGATTCATTTTGGCGCAGATTGTCCCAATGAATTAGAATTCTCCGATTTAGTTGCCCAACATTGCCACACCCAGCACCACATCTTAGAAATTACTCCAGAACAAATGTGGGGTCAATTACCGATAACTATGGCACAGTTGGATGATCCGATTGGTGATCCGTTAACGGTTCCCAATTATTTATTAGCGCAACTAGCGAAAGAAGCGGTTACGATTATTCTCAATGGCGAAGGGGGAGATCCCTGTTTTGGTGGTCCGAAAAATCAGCCGATGTTGCTTAACCAGTTATACGGTTCTCCAGATAATAACCCTAATTTAGTTTCTGCTTATCTCAACTCTTTTAAAAAATGCGCTGCTGATTTGCCGAGGTTATTGAATCCAGAGATATGGGATTCGGTTAAAACCACGCCATCTGTCTTTGAGGCGGACTTATTTTCATCGGCGCAATATCTGAATCGATTAATGGGACTCAATATTAAATTTAAAGGCGCGGATCATATTTTAACCAAGGTGAATAATCTGACTCGTGCTGCTGGATTAGAAGGGCGTTCTCCCTTATTTGACCAGCGAATTGTGCAGATGGCAATGGAAACTCCGCCGGAATATAAGCTGGCGGGAAATCAGGAGAAAGCCGTCCTCAAGCAAGCCGTTGCGGATATCTTACCAGAGGCAATTATTCAGCGTCCCAAAAGCGGGATGATGGTGCCGGTGCAGTTTTGGTTTCGTCACTATTGGCAACGACAAACCAAGGCATTATTGTTGTCTAAAAAATCTGCGATCGCGCCTTATTTAAATCAGGCAATCATTCGCGATTGGATTGAGTATCGTGGGGATACCTGGAACCGTTATGGGGTGAAACTTTGGTTATTGGTGAGTTTGGAATATTGGCTTAATTGTTGATTTAAATGGGTGACATCGAAATTATATTTTTTAACGCAGAGGACGCAGAGGTTTACGCAGAGGGGCGCAGAGGGAGTTAAGGGTTGAGGAGGCAAAAACCAAAACCTAATACCTAAAATTTACCTTTAAAGTGGGAGCTTTGATTATACTTTTTAACCAAAACTGTCGGAGGAAACCAAATAAACATCACTACTACTATCACTTTCAACGTCTATAAATACTGAATCTCTCCCCCCTGTGCTAATTTGACTCCGATTAATTCCTTGAGTTACTATCTGTAATAGCCGTTGCGGTGTAAATGATTCCAACTCGACAAAATTACCGGATTCTAACCATGCTAGTTCCTCAGCCGATAACTCTCGCCGTATCTCTAACCCTAATTGTCTCGCCTGTTCTGCTGATTCTGGGGAAGATTCAATAAAAAGATTGCGACTATTTAAGACATGACGCGGAAGTAATCCTAAATCATAAATAGTGACGGTACTCTCAGCAAACCAGTAAGAACTCGTTCGCAAGTTATGAATCAAAGTGACACCGTGGGGACTAGCATTGTGAAGGGCGTAAACCTTTAATTCGGGATTGCGTCGCAGCATCTCTAATACCGTTGAAAAAATGCCTTGAGGATACCCCGTAATACTTAGCACCGCACAGTTATTTTCAAAGTGAAAATTATTAGCAATCAGCAGTTGAGCAATAGTAGCACTATCACAAATGACAACTCGGTCAAAACTATAGACGGTGATATCCGGATTAACCGATGTGGGTAAACGTTCCTGATTTGGAGAGGGTAAAAGTGGCTCAACTGTGCCATTAATTTGTTGCCAACGTTCTAACCAACCTTGGAATTTATGCAGTGTCATCGAAAAGGTTTGGACTAATGTGCTTTGGCGACGCAACTGACGAATTCCTAAATACAAAGATAACATACCGACAATAATAGTTATCGCGAATTGAAAAAAAATCAGCCAGCTTTCTCCACTACTATCTAGGGTAGAGCCAAACAAGGAAAATACACCAAAGCCAAGCAGAAATCCACCAATAAGTTCTAAATATCTAGCATTGCGATTGCGTACTCTTCCGGGCGTATGGGCAGAGTTACTGATTCGGTAACAGGCAAAAATTAAGAGCGGGATTCCGATGTAAGGAATAATAACACTCAGAACTAAGGCAAAGATTTGCAGAGCAACATTGTTGATTTTGCGTTTTAATCGCTTGTCGATGAGGTAGTATAATTGTTGAGGGGTAAAGTATAGACTCCCGTTGACTGATAAATCAGAGATAGCTTTAGCAAAAAATGGATCAGTGAATTTTGGCTGACCCATCGTCGTGGGTTCAAAGACAAAAGGATGTCTGCAGTTTTTACATCGCCCTTGATTGGCGGTGCGGTCTTTGAGATTATTGTCAGTTTGACATTGAATACATTTCATGATCAGCGATTTTTATTTAAAATTATTTCGGTAATTTGCTAAACAATTCACTCACATACTCTCCATTCCTCTGCGTACCTCTGCGTCAACCTCTGCGTACCTCTGCGTTAAAAAAATATAATTTTGAGGTTTACTAAGGTGTACATTAGGTAAAGGGCGCACGTCAGTTCGCCCCTACGCACCTGTGAAATTAAGCAAATACCTGATTATTTAATAAAATACTATAATCTTCCCGCTTTCTAATCAATCGGTGAGTTCCCTGTTCGACTAAAACCTCAGCCGGACGCGGACGGTGTAAGAAATGAGACGACATCGCATATCCGTAAGCGCCGCTATCGAGAATCGCGATAACATCTCCAATCTTTAACGCGGGGAGTTGACAATTGCGCCCCAAGTAATCCCGTGAATAGGTTGTATTCCCACACACATCTGTAGGATAATATTCTTGCTGGTTATCAGTGAAACTGACAATTTTTCGATAGCCACCATGTACCGAAGGAACCGATAAATTCGCCACGGTGGTATCGACACCGAGAATTTGTTTGCCGTTTTGCCACTTAACTGAAACGACTTTTGCCAACAAGGAAGCACATCCTGCGATCGCGGCTCGTCCAGGTTCTATAATTAAGTCTATAGTTCTGCCTACTGTCTCTAGCTTCTGAGTTATCGCCTGACCAAATCCTTGCCAATCAAAGGCGACGCCATTCCCCTGATAGGGATAGCCAAATCCACCGCCAAAGTCTAAATAGTCCCAATCGGGTAATTGTTGACCAATCTCACATAAGGAATCAATCACTTGAGTAAAGGCTTTGGTCGCATTTGTCCCGGTTCCGCGATAGAAATGGATACCATTGAGTTGTAATCCCGCCGATTGGGTAATTTTCAGCGCTTCGGGGAATTCTTCGGGTTGAACTCCAATCCGGCTATCTCCGGTTAATTCCGGTACATTTAAGCGTAATCCTAAGTTTAATTGGGGTAACTTGGGGGTTAAGGTGTGATAGACTTGACAGCATAAATCCAATTGGGAGACACTATCTAAATTTAAGGTAGTAATTCCCCAGTGGAGAACTTGCTCCATTTCCAGATAATTCAAATTACTGCCACTATAAACAATGTTATCTGGGGCGAATCCCGCCTTTAATCCTAAATAGATATCTCCAGGGGTGTTTGCATGAAGTCCCCACCCCTGCTGCTGGAAGATTTGCAGTAAGGCGATATTACCATTCGTCACACTCGCAAACTGGAACCGAGTGCGCGGATAGGGGACAGAGTAAGAGATATAACGAATTGTATCCCGTATGCGATCGCCTTGATAAACATACAGGGGTGAACCGTAGATATCCAGTAATTCTTGGTCATTTGTCATGGGCATTCGTCGTTTTTAAGAAATTCCCAGCGTAGGGGCTTGGTAACCAAGCCCCTACAACGTTTTGTTTCAATCCCTGATAGGGATTCAAGAGGATTTTGACGCGATTGGTGTGGTTACTGGGCGTTACTTTGGTGTTTCAATCCCTGATAGGGATTATAGAGGATTTTGACCCTATTATCGTGGTTCTCAGGTTGAAATATTAGCGTTTCAATCCCTGATAGGGATTCAAGAGGATTTTGACGTCACCGCCCCAGCTCGGCGAGTCTTATTCGTTCAGTTTCAATCCCTGATAGGGATTATAGAGGATTTTGACTTATGCCGTTGGTTATTCCCCGTTCTTGCGATAAGTTTCAATCCCTGATAGGGATTATAGAGGATTTTGACAGTTTGCCGCAGCACTTATGGATTATGCCCAAAAACTAGTTTCAATCCCTGATAGGGATTATAGAGGATTTTGACGTATTTCTGATTCCCACTCCTCTTGGGATTTATAGTTTCAATCCCTGATAGGGATTATAGAGGATTTTGACGCAGGAGGTCACCTCCTTCATGCCCAGTGATCGCCAGTTTCAATCCCTGATAGGGATTATAGAGGATTTTGACCTCGTGGATTATATCTAAGGCAAATGCAACTAACGTTTCAATCCCTGATAGGGATTATAGAGGATTTTGACTTGCTAAACTGTTTTTTAGCTTCAATTAAAGCAGCAATGTTTCAATCCCTGATAGGGATTATAGAGGATTTTGACCAGCTTTGGTGGGAGATGTTCCGAGTCATTAAAAAGTTTCAATCCCTGATAGGGATTATAGAGGATTTTGACCTTTAGCCATTTTGAGTGCTTCACCATTTATACTCGTTTCAATCCCTGATAGGGATTATAGAGGATTTTGACCTTTACGACGTTCGAGGGCGCCTTATTCTTGCGCGGTTTCAATCCCTGATAGGGATTATAGAGGATTTTGACTTTTGAGATTGATGGGAGACCTTATCTAGGATACGTTTCAATCCCTGATAGGGATTATAGAGGATTTTGACCGCCGACCTCTGAAACGCTTACTGTATGTAGTTTTCAAGGTTCAATTCCGAGAGACTGCATCTAATATACCATTTCAGACTTCGACAGACAAGAGACATCTTCAAAAAAAACTCCAAAACCCACTCCCAGTAAGCGTTTCAAGATTTCCGAGACCCTAATTTTTGGGTGGTGTCCTCAAACCCAGAACCCATAAGGGATACAGCCTATTAATCACCCTAGCCGTTGAAAACACCTACCCCTTCTCGGATTCAAGCCAAGAAAATCGAATTATCCCGAAGCGGTTCCCCGCCGATGCGTTCAACCTTCCCTTGACAACAGCCACAGAGGAAGTAGAAGCCAATCTTATCCTGGTCTGGCTTAATCAGCTTATCCAGATGCGATCGCAACTTGGCAGACTGGATATCTGTCAAACAGCGTCCAACACACTATACTACATCCACTGCTCTTAATTTCCAATACCATCGCCAAAACCGAGAGGGTAACCAAAAGGGATGTAACCCAGAATACCCAGATACTGTTTCATTTAACACCCTCCTGCGCCAAACTTGCCACATTATCAGTAACCAAAGAATCTCACCCACTCGTCGCCCTCGCAAATAGGCGCTAAATTCTCCTTTAATCAGTTGCAGGGGTAATTGCGGTTGCCATCGTCCTTCGGCTGCTAAAATACCCGAATTTAACCAATACCCTACCTCAGACCATAACTCATTTAAACACCACGCCGTTAATGGCACTCCCATCCCCCGTTTTTCCCGCCATACCACCTCTGGCGGTAACCAAGATTCCACCGCACGTTTGAGGATATATTTTTCACAAGCACCCCGCAGGTAGAACTCCCCCGGTACCTGAAATGTCCACTCCGATAACGGAATGTCACAAAAGGGCGATCGCACCCACAATCCATGAGAGAATGCTAAGTTAGTCGCCCGTGGGTGGATATTTTGTGCGCCTTTTAACATTAACGTCGCCCGACGCAATCGATCTAAAAGAGTCGTGGTAAACTTGGACTCTAAAGCCTCTGCTAACCATTGTTCCGGTTGTATCGATAACTCCTGGTTTATCTGATTCTGAAATACCCGCTCCTCATATCCCCAGAGACGGTGAAAGGTTCGTAAATACTGTTGGGTAAATCCTGTATTTCCGCCCGGATGTTCTTGATTATAAACACCAGCCGCAATTAGCGGTTTATTTGTCCATCCCGCAAAAAGTTGGTCGCCGCCTTCCCCATTAAAAATCACTTTTGTCTCTTGACTCGCCGCTTGACACAATAAATATAACGGAACCGTTACACCATCACCAAAGGGCAAATCTAACGCCGTGGCTGTCGCTTGAATCGCTTGCTTGATTCGACGAGGTGTTGCATCAACTTTAACTAGGGGAATATGCAGATAGTCAGCCACCTGTTCCGCATAGGGTACTTCTGAGACACCCGCTAACCCAAAATCTAAGGTATAGGCTTTAACCTTTACTCCCGCTTGCACTAATAATGCCGCTATTGTAGATGAATCTAACCCGCCAGAGAGAAAAACGCCAACGGGTTCACGGGGTAAATTTTCCAGTTGTCGATGAACGGCATTTTTTAACCGGATTTGCAGTTGAGATACGGCTTCATCTTCATCTTGAATCAGTACAGAGGCGGATTGCCATTGATAATAACGATGAGTGGTATGAGTTAAGTCGTGTTCAGATGTAACTTGCCAGGTTTCTACGGTTCCAGCAGCTACGGAAAAAATATTAGCTACTGGGGTCAATGGTGTGGGAACATAGGAAAAACAGCTATAACCATACAACCCATGACTACTCACCTCTGGTGTTTTAAGCAGAGGTAATAATAGCTGTAACTTAGACGCAAACCAGATAACCTTTTCCTGTTTTGTCCAATAGAGAGGAACTCGTCCAAAGGGTTCACGCCCTAAAGTTAGATGATTATTTTCCACCTTCACCCAAGCATCGGCTGAGTCGTAAAAACCAGAGGCGGATAACGCGGCGATGATACCGTCTTTATTAGCTAAGGAAGGAGGAGGATTACTGCCAATATAAGCAACCCGCCCATTTAAAGCATAATTTTCAGACAGTTTATTGATGGATTTTTTTACTTGTATTAATGTTTTTAAACCTGTCGCAGCGACGAGTATATTGGTTAACGCCGCTTCGAGTTGATCGGGTGAATCTATACCCCAATATCCGATAAATTGATAGGGATTACTCATAATAATTGAATCTTGAATTAATTTAAGTACAATAGCACTGAAATACGCACTTTAATATATCGTAGTGGTGTGGCACACCTAAGCAAGATGAATTAGAATTCCATCCAGAAACTGTAGGGGCGCATGGCGTGCGCCCTTTTACCACAGTGGCGTGCGCCCTTTTACCACAGTGGCGTGCGCCCTTTTACCACAGTGACGTGCGCCCTTTTACCACAGTGGCGTGCGCCCTTTTACCACAGTGGCGTGCGCCCGATTCAATGGTCACATCTATAGTTGTTGTTTTGTCGGATGTAGGCAACCCAACACGATGATAGGCTCGCATCCATTACTACGAACCGTTAAAATAGTCGAATAGATTTTATCAATAACTCTAATCATCAAATGACTCAATTACCCCGCCAAACAGAACCCCCACTTCCCCCTTGGCAAACCCTGCCAACGATGTATGATTTACCTAGCGAAAATCAGGAGGAACCTGGTTTGCCTGATGAGTTCCATTTTTTGCAACCCTTATTACTATATTTGACATTTTTACCGCCAAATTGGTATCCCAATAGAGTGTTCAGTGCTTGTGATTTGAATCTCTATTATGACCCTACTCATCCCAACTGGTATAAACGTCCTGATTGGTTCGGAGTTGTCGGTGTACCAAGGCTTTATCAGGAACGCGATATGCGTTTGAGTTATGTGTGTTGGCAAGAACGGGTGAATCCCTTTATCGTGGTGGAGTTATTGTCTCCAGGTACGGAAGATGAAGATTTGGGTCAAAGGGAAAGCGAATTAAGACACCCGCCGACAAAATGGCGAGTTTATGAAGAGATTCTGCGGATTCCTTACTATGTTATTTTTAGTCGCTATACTAATGAATGGCTTGCCTTTCATCTAGTTGGAGGTCATTACGAATCCGTAGATTTGACTCAAGGCTGTTTACCGATACCGGAGTTGGGATTAAGTTTAGGCGTATGGCAAGGTAATTTTCGCGGGTTTAACCGACTGTGGCTACGGTGGATGACACTGGAGGGAACTTGGATTCCTTTACCCACTGAAGAAACGGAGGTGGCGAGACAAGAAACGGAAGCCGCCAGACAAGAAACGGAAGCCGCCAGACAAGAAACAGAAATGGCGAAACAGGAAGCTGAAACGGCTAAACGACGGGTTCAAGAATTAGCCGCACGATTACGAGAGTTAGGTATTGAGCCCGATGATTTGGAAAATAGCGAATAGTTCCGATTATTTAACTGTAAATGATTTTTGGTCGAGTGCGCGATCGCCTACTCTCATCTGCACTTGCCAATCCCCCATGGTTGCAGTAGAACCCAAGGTGTGACGACAATAGGTATGCCAAACCTCTCGGTCAATTTTCTGGGTTTGATAGCGATTCTGATGGGCGATTTGACCATTGGGGTCAATCCAATCACACTGTAAGGAAAGCTTTTGTCCCACAGGTGCGTCTTGTAAGGTAACGCGGTAGACTATCTGTTGGCGATTAAAATCCGATATGGGTTCACACGTCTGCTGATTCGGGGTAATGCAACTTTGAGAGACAGACACTGCCGCGATCGCACGTTGGCGATTTACAATGAATACTGTGGAGGCTGCGATCGCACCCACTATCGCCACCCCCACTCCTATCCCAATCCAGCGATTCCGTTTTTGTTGAACGGCTAACGCTTGACGACGGCGTAACTGTAACAGCGCTTCATCCAGCAACTCTGGTGGTAAATTTAATTCCTGCAAAATCTGCTGAACTTCTTGGCGGTCAATTTCAGCCTCGTGGCGTCTAGCTAATTGATCCACCTCAGCGACGAGTTGGGTTAACTGATCTTGAGTAAGTCGTTCATTAGTCACAATTAATTACTTCTAAACCAGAAGCTTGAGACTACCTACTTTCTCTATACCATAAAACCTATATTCCGTCAAGGTCAGCGCGACTAAAAGTTCCCTTTCCTTGATTAGGGGAGGGTGAGGGTGAGGTCTGTCTCAAGGTATTGCTTTCTTGAGATTCAGTTACTCAGTAAAAACACTAAAAATTTTCACGCACTCTTGTAAATTACTCTTAGCAAAATCAGGCGCTTTCTCCCAGCCAATCGGCTGAAGTTCACTCAGCTTTATCGGGTTCATATCTTCAAATGACCATTGTACCTCTTCCGCCTCGCGAGAAAGTTCTCGATAAGCAGTTTTCACATTTTTGACTATATTTTCATTAGCTATCCCTTTAAAACAACGACTCTGCTCAGTTTGCCAAAAATACTCCTGTCCAATCAGCCTATCATCAGTTTTGATAAACACTAAATACCGACTACCCGGACGGTCAAATTCCGCTGATTCGCCATAAAAATAATTGCCATCGGGTAAACCTTTCATCGTCGGCTTAGGGGTATCAACGCCGGGTGGTTTGGGTAAAGGGGGTGGGACAGCTTTAGAAATTTCTGGAGTGGGCGAGGGTATCTGAGGGGGGACAGATGGTGTATTATTGGGGACTTGTTCAGGAGTCGGTAAAACCACTATCTCTGGTGGCGTGGGTGAAATCGCGGGCGTGGGGAGAGGTGAGGGCGTCGGTGTTTCTGTGGGAAGGGGTGAGACATTCGGGGTAATCACGGGAAAGGAAAAATCTGCGGGTGTTTCTGATGCGGGGGGTGAGGAACTCTGGGCGTCTTGAGTGGGTTTAGAGGACTTACAGCCAAACATACCCAACCCCACAACCGTGAGAATCACCAGCCACTGAATCCCGTGGATACGCCGCCAGTAGGGGTTTCGGTTGTCAGGATGAGAGTCTGGGATATACACCTGACCCGCTTTCGCGTCTATCTTTGTTGTCAATTGCCTAGAATTTGCCATAGTAAAAACTAGGAAAAAATTATACGCGATCGCACCACCATCCGTCGTCGGCGATAATAGCGCCACCGCCTTTGTTACTGTAATCGAAAACTATGCGCGAACTCTATCCCCCCATCAAACCTTATAACCAAGGAATGTTACAGGTAAGTAACCTACACAGGATTTCCTATGAGGAGTCAGGGAATCCGGAAGGTAAACCGGTCCTCGTGTTACACGGTGGACCTGGGGGAGGTAGCCAACCCTTTTACCGCCAATATTTTAACCCGAATCAATGGCGAATTGTCTTATTTGACCAACGTGGGAGTGGCAAAAGTACACCTCATGCTCAACTCCAAGAGAATACCACCTGGGATTTAGTCAGCGATATTGAGAAACTGCGGCTACATTTGGGGATTGAAAAATGGGTTGTATTTGGCGGAAGTTGGGGGAGTACCCTGTCCCTCGCTTACAGCCAAACCCATCCAGAACCTTGTCAAGGATTGATTCTGCGGGGAATCTTTATGCTACGACAAAAGGAACTGCGTTGGTTTTATCAGCAAGGGGCTAGCTATATTTTTCCAGATGCTTGGGAACATTACATTAAAGCCATTCCAGAGGCGGAACGGGATGATTTTATTTCAGCCTATTATCAGCGTTTAACCAGTCCTGATCCCCACATTCGTCAAGCCGCAGCGAAGGCTTGGTCAATTTGGGAGGCGAGTACCAGTAAACTGATTCAAGACCCCGACTTGATGCAAAGGTTTGGTGAGAGTAATTTTGCCGAGGCGTTTGCCAGAATCGAGTGTCATTATTTTATTAATAAAGGCTTTTTTGAATCAGAGGATCAGTTGCTGCGAAATATTGACCGGATTCGTCATATTCCTGGGGTGATTGTTCAGGGACGATATGATGTGGTTTGTCCCATGATATCGGCGTGGGAGTTGCATCAGGTTTGGTCGGAAGCTGAGTTTATTGTGGTTCCAGATTCGGGTCATGCGATAACCGAACCGGGGATTCGTCGTGCGTTAATTGAAGCGACAGATAAGTTTGCCAGTTTGGAATAGCGACAGTAGGGGTTTGGTAACCAAACCCCTACTACGGCGTGGTGAGGATGTCAATAATGATGATGGTGCATTTGGGGCATCTCCGAATCCTCCATCGGAATGGAAGTCGGATGTAATCGCATCAGTAATGCACTCTGAGGCGGTGCAGGAAGCCAACCTAAACGATGAATACCCATCCAAATCGTTAGTACTCCCAATACAGCCATCGCCCCTGCCATATACCGTTGCAGTTTGGGAACCTTCAGCCGCTGAATTAATAGCCCAAATCCTACCATAGCGGGCATTGTGCCTAAGCCAAACAGAAACATACCCAGGGTGGCGACAGGAATAGGTTGAGTGATAGCCAGACTCAGTGCGATCGCAGTTAATCCACAAGGAATATACCCCAACAATAGACCCAAGGGATAGGTGCGATACCAACTCGTACTAGCAAATAACCGCCCCATACTCTTTTGATACCAACGCCAATTTTGCACAGGCGGGAGTTGCACTGGTAATAAATGTAACTGTCCCAAGGCTAAATAAACCATAATTAGCCCCGCCACAATTAAAATACTGGCTCGTAATCCCAGTAAACCCTGTATAATTTGACCAAAGCTACTGGCAAGAAATCCCAGAACGGCATAGGTTGTCGAACGCCCTAGCCCATACAAAACATGAGAATACCAGGGATTAGACTGCGGTCGAGTATAGCCCATAACAAAAGGACCACACATGCCCACGCAATGACCACTGCCCACAAAACCCAGGGCTAAAAATAATAATAAGCTTAACATTTAATCGCCAACTCATGATAGGAATAACAATACCATCTTGTTAGATTAGGGCAATGATAGCCTTAAAGAATCCCTTGCATTAGCACCACTTCCAATTATGTTACCTCAACCTAAAAAGCGCTGGACTCCTGAATACTGGGCAACCTGGAAACCATTCGGTATCGGCGAACAATACCCGAATAATTACTGGGAAGTATTTCGCGCCATCTTCTTAAACCGGGATCAACTTCCCTACGCCTGGGACATCCTTAACCAAGGGGTTTGCGACGGTTGTGCTTTAGGTACCACGGGCATGAAAGACTGGACATTAGAAGGCATTCATGTCTTTGACACTCCTCAGCCTAAAGGCATGAGTAGCGCTTCTTTCATCGAGCGCTCTTACTATGAAACAGGGGTCCTATTTCATACCAGAGGAGCATCTCTAAGAGAAGCGTTTTGCTCCATTGCAGAAGCTAGTTACGATATGCCCTACCGTACTATTGAAAACAAGAAAAAATGTGTTTTCTGGTACTTGGTGCTTAGACTTTTTACCTGTACAAGCATTCCTGTACAGAACCCTCTAAGCCTAGTTTTCAAGGTGCGATGCCTCTCGGCTCTGGGTTTTTATAGAGGTTAAACACCCTTTCCTCTGGCGTTAATTTTAACACAAAGTCGTCCTAGAAGAACGAGGCTTTAGACCCAATTTTTCGGTAAATATGGGCGGGGATATGGCGTTCATCAATGGCACACTGAAACATTTAATCGCCAATGATTGGGTCGATAACTCGTTTATCAACACCTATACAGGCAACTTTGAAGACTTAAAAGCCACCCTAGAGTGCCAATCCTGGGAGGAACTCGAACGGCTATCTGGGGCATCTCGTGATCAGATGTATGCCTTTGCCCAGATGGTGGCTGAGGCGAATAAGGCTGTCTTTGTCTGGAGTATGGGGATTACCCAGCATGAATGTGGCGAAGATAACGTGCGAGCCATTATTAATCTAGCACTAACTAAAGGCTTTGTCGGCAGAGAAGGCTGTGGCTTAATGCCGATTCGCGGACATTCTGGGGTACAAGGGGGGGCAGAGATGGGATGCTACGCCACGGTACTCCCTGGAGGGAAGCCGATTACATCAGAAAATGCAGCACAGTTGAGTGAAAAATGGGGATTTGAGGTGCCAACATCCCCAGGATTAACCGCAGCGGAAATGATTCAAGCAGCCTATGGGGGAGAGTTGGATGTCCTGTTTTCGGTGGGGGGAAATTTCCTGGAAGTTCTACCCGAACCCGACTATGTGGAAACGGCATTAAAGCGAGTCCCCCTACGGGTGCATCAGGATATTATTTGTTCCAGCCAAATGTTAGTTGATCCGGCGGATACGGTAATTTTACTCCCAGCTACCACTCGCTACGAAGTGCCAGGAGGAGTAACAGAAACAACGACAGAAAGACGAGTGATTTTTAGTCCCGAAATTCAGGGATCTCGCATTGGCGAAGCGCGTCCAGAATGGGAGGTTTTCATGGAATTAGCCAGGAGATTACGTCCCGATTTAGCCGGAGAAAACGATGATAAGACGCCCTTAAACTTCGACGGAACATCCGCGATTCGCCAAGAAATTGCCCAAATAATTCCCCAATATGCTGGGATTCAACATCTTAAAGAAGCGGGAGATCAGTTTCAATATGGGGGTTCTCATCTTTGTTTTGGCTGGAATTTCCCCACACCAGATGGGAAGGCGCGGTTTACTCCTTTATCCCCACCCCAACGGGATTTACCAGAGGGGTGTTTCTTAGTCGCCACCCGGCGCGGGAAGCAGTTTAATAGTATGGTGCAGGAAAAGAAAGATGCGATTACCGGTGCAGTACGTGAGGCGGTGTTGATCAGTCCAGTGGATGCTGTAGGATTAGGATTAAAAGATGGCGATACCGTGATTCTCAAGAATGAGGTTGGGGAATTTAAGGGACGAGTGTATACGGCACCCATCAAACCGGGGAACCTGCAAGTGCATTGGCCCGAAGGGAATATACTCTTAGACAGGAATAAGCGATCGCGTGAAGTCGCCATCCCTGATTATAATGCCCTGGTATGGTTAGAAAGCTATTCAAGTTAAAACACAAACCACGAACAGAAAAATCCTCTGTGTCCTCTGTGCCTGTGTGGTGCATATTCCTTTAACTCCTTTTGTCGATGGGAAGTAAAACGAAAACCAGGGTTTGGGTTATAGACAATGGTAACGTGCGATCGCGCCAGGATCAGGTAGCGACGGAAGAACCCCTGGAAATTCGTCTCACCTCTCCCCAGCAAACGGTAGCGGTTACGATGCGAACTCCGGGGGCTGATTTTGAACTAGCGGCGGGTTTCCTGTACGCTGAAGGGATAGTTCGCGATCGCGATGATATTCAGCAGATCAGTTATTGTGTCGATCCTGATATCGATGGTGAACAACGTTACAACATTGTTAACGTAGAACTTAAGCCAGGATTATCGGTTAATTTGCAACCCTTAGAACGTCACTTTTTTACTACCAGCGCCTGTGGCGTTTGTGGGAAAGCCAGTCTAGAAGCCTTACAGTTACGAGGATGTCCAGTTATCCCCAAAGGATTAGAAGTTAGTCCAGATGTAATTTATAACCTACCCGAACAATTACACACCGCCCAGCGTATTTTCTCAAGTACCGGAGGATTACACGCCGCCGCCTTATTCGACACTCAAGGAAAGTTACTTTCAGTACGAGAAGATGTTGGACGTCACAACGCTTTAGATAAATTAATGGGTTCCGCTTTCTTGAGTGATCAATTGCCTTTAACCCACCAAATTGTTCTGGTGAGTGGACGTTCTAGCTTTGAGATCGTACAGAAATGTTTAACCGCAGGTGTCCCTATTATTTGTGCGGTATCTGCACCCAGCAGTTTAGCCGTTGCGTTAGCCAGGGAGTTTGGCATCACCTTAATTGGATTCTTGCGCGGGAAACGGTTTAATATTTATACAGGAAAGGAACGGATACATCTTGAGGAGAAGTAAACCGGTTAGCCCCAAAGATGTACAATCAAATTTTGGGTAGACTTGAGAATAAAACTCTTTTAAGCCTTTATAACCCCCTTTTGCCACGGCGATTAAAATCGCTGCTACACAAACAAAGTCCGCCTTCGCGGACTGGTTTATAACCGGGGTGGCTAACCCGGATTGGGTATCACTCAATCCAGTCAGCTTTAGCTGACTTAAGCTTTTAGCCCGGAGTTTGAACTCCGGGCGTCAGGTGTCGGGCGGTTAATCAGAGTGATTTGCCGTTGTAGGGATGCAGTTTCACGCCGAGGATTCCAATAAACGAGTGCCATAGTTTTATCTCTCCTAGAATAGGTTGTTTAGGGAAGTGATGAAGCATTACCATCTATCCCTTGATTCCCATAGTAGGCAAACCAAAAGCACTGCCAATTCGGTTTTAACGACTAATTTACTAATGATTACCGTCCAGTTCGTAGTTGCGCTGTCTTCGCCGATTCGTAGCTTGATATACCGTAGGGTGGGCATTGCCCACCAGAAGCAGCGTGCCATTGCCATCTGGCGTTTCAGTTTTTGATGATACTATAGTAGTCAGTCTACAAATAATTAGGTTATAGCTACTCACCCGGCAACAATTAGCGATATGACATCTCCGTTTCCTGGCATGAATCCCCATCTGGAAAATCCAGAATTATGGTCTGAGGTGCATAGCCGTCTAATTGTCGCGATCGCGGATGAGATTGCACCCGCGTTACTTCCTAACTATTATGTAGCCATTGAAAAGCGTGTCTATAGTAGCACTCCTGAGGATAATATCCTGATTGGCATTCCCGATGTTTCCGTTGTCTATTCAGGGGTAGAGGCGTCTCCAGAATTAGCCACGCGCAACAGGGCTACCGCTACCTTATCGAAGCCTGATCAACCGCAAACCGTAACGATTCCTTTGGCGGAAGAGGTAGAAGAACGCTATTTAGAGATTCGAGACACTAAAACGGGAAAAGTTGTCACCACGATTGAACTCCTTTCACCTAAGAATAAACGAGCAGGTGAGGGGAGGGAGGCGTATCTACGCAAACGCCAGCAAATTTTAACCCGTTCCACCCACTTTGTAGAAATTGATTTACTTCGCGGTGGAAAAGCTATGCCGATGCAAGGGGTAGCTGAGTTAACAGACTATCGGATTTTGATTAGTCGCAGCGAGTTAAGACCTCATGCCCAGCTTTATGCCTTTAATTTACCAGATGCGATTCCTAAAGTCGAGTTACCGTTGCAGGGGGAAGATAAAAGTCCCATCCTTGATTTAAAACTTATTCTCGATGGCGTTTATCAGCGTGCAGGGTATCACTTCCGCATTGATTATCGTCAGTCAATCACTCCTGCTGTTTCTTCTGAGGTAGCGGTTTGGCTGAATACGTGGCTAGTTGAACAGGGATTACTGTAGCTATTCTCCTAGCGTGACCCATCTAAAATAGTAGGATAAAGAGCAATTGATAATCGTGGTAGCCCAATGACACCTCAACTCATGATTCAACCCTCCGCCTTAATGTCCTCCGGCATTAAAATGAGCGAATTCGGTAATATTTATCTCTTTCGGTTCAATGATGAGCTACAATCTCGCTTTGAAGAACTATTAGAGAAACGAAAAACGAATCAACTAACCCCTACAGAAGAAGCGGAATATGCAGGAATATCGGAACTCCAGCGAATCTTTACCCTAATTAATGCTCAACTTGCGACTAAAAGTAAATGGTGTCCAACCCAACCCGAAAACTTGTACGACAACGAGCGAGATACCTTTGTGAATACTGTCACTCCCCCGAATATCTGAGTCCAGACCGTTTCACGATTGACCATATTATGCCCCAGTCTCTGGGAGGTTCAAACCACCGGGATAACCTTGCCTTAGCTTGTCATCGTTGTAATGAGCGTCATTATAACTTTACATCGGGTCTTGACCCCCAAACGCAAGTAGAAATTCCCCTATTTAACCCTCGTCAACAACAGTGGTCAAACCATTTTATCTGGACAAAAGAAGGCATAAAAGTTTTAGGCACAACGTCTACGGGTAGGGCGACTTGTAACCGCCTCGACATCAATGATGAACGCCGTGATGAACCTTCGATTCAAATTGCCCGTCGATTGTGGGTTATAGCAGGTTGGCATCCACCGGAGTCTGATCCGCGACTCTAGCTAATAGGTTGGGTCGAAGAATGAAACCCAACGCCTCTACAAAGCAGGCTCTGAGCGTAGTCAAAGGGTCTAATTGTAGGGGCGGGTTTAGCCGTTTAATTTTGGTACTTATCGATAACCTTTCAACAAAACCCGCCCTTCATCATAGGACAGAGGATGAGAAGAGAAGAGCCGAGGAGGATTAGATGGCGATCATACTACTTTGGATGGAAGATTTGGAAACCTTTACTGTAGTTGTTTGATTGCCGCATTAGCGTGTAATTTGACACTCAATTGAGGATCATTCTGGAGTTGGGTTAAAGCTTTCATCGCATCAGCGACTCCTAATTGTCCCCAACTGTAGGCTAACGCCTGTTTAATCACCGTCGTCTCAAGACTAGGATGTCCAGACTCGAAGAAATCCAGCAAAATTTTAGCGGCTTGGTATTTCAGATTTGGGGTTTCAATCCGCCCAAAAACGCGCACAATTTCTAAGATGGAGTCTTCGGCTATGGCGGGTAATGCTTGCTGTAAATACTCCAATGTCGTCGCCGTTTCTATCCGCGCCAATACCTGAATGACAGTCATTTGCAGGGGAAGGGGAGTCAAAGGCGATCGCACAACCGGAAATAACGCCTCGGCTGCTTTATCTGTACCGATTCTACCAATCGCGATCGCGGCTTGCTCACAGACTTCTAAGTTCACATCATACAGTAGGGGTTGCAGATGCGTTACCATCTCTAACTCTGTTTCACAGGAGGCGCTTAAGCCTAAACCCATCACCGCTTCCTTACGCACAGAGGCGGCATAATCTTTTAACGCGACTTGGAAAACGGGTACAATGCGATCGTCATGGAAACTGCTGAGGGCGGCAATGGCGGTGAGGCGCACCTGAACATCTGGATCATGGACGACGCTTAATAAGGGATCAATCACCTCTAGACAACGCATTTGAGCTAAGGCGCGAGTGGCAAAAAGACGGGATTCCGGTTGTACCAGCAAATCAGTCAACGCCTCAACCGCAGGTTGTCCGATAGCGGCTAACGCACTAGCTGCGATCGCACTTAACTCTTCATCTGCACTGTGATCCAGTAATTTCACCAATGTCCGAATCACGTCAGGCGTATTAAATCCGCCCAAAATCCGCCCCACAAACCACCGTTGCTCTAAATCTTTCTCCTCATCTTCCAGAATTTGCACCAACGGCGCCACAATTCCTTCTCCCCATTGTGGCAAAACCTTGGCAATATCCCAACGCGCCTGAAAATCTCCCTGTTCCAGAACCGTTAACGCCATTGCCAATCCTAGGGGCAATTCCTTTGTTTCTGGGTTGGAACTATTATAGCTACACTCATGCAACGGTAATTGCTGCAAACATTGAGTGACTGAAAACCAATCCCCTTGCTCTGTTGCAACTGTGGCTTGTTTAAGAAGTTTTTCCATTGTTTGATCAATTACATCGTGACCCAGACTGAATGGTATGCCACGTCAGCCTCACTCTTATCGTTTCATGAAATCGGTGATTTATACAGATTATATTCACAAATTGCATTTAAATTATGCAGTTTTTTCAAATTCAAATCAAAAGCGTAGCCAAATATACAATTTACCACCTTAACCTTGCTTACCTTACTGAAATTAAGAGGGTAAATTTTAGACAACCGAAAACCGTAAAAATTCATCACAATAGCTCTATGACTACAACAACAGACGTATCCATAAAAATAAACAAAGTGGAACAAGCCAAAGCCGAGAAAGATGGGCTAGACATTAAACAGGAACTCGAAAGCTTAATCCAAGTTGGCTGGGAAAACATTGATAAAACCGACTTAGAACTCCGCCTCAAGTGGTTAGGTGTCTTTTTCCGCCCAGTGACTCCCGGCAAATTCATGTTGCGCTTACGCATACCGAATGGTTCTCTTGACAGTGAGAAAATGCGGGTTCTCGCCAATATTGTGCAGCGTTATGGTGATGATGGTAGTGCTGATATTACCACTCGGCAAAATATTCAACTGCGAGGGGTTCGTTTAGAAGATATTCCGGAAATTTTCCGTCAACTGCAATCCGTTAATCTGACGAGTATGCAGTCGGGAATGGATAATGTGCGGAATTTAACCGGATCACCCGTCGCCGGAATTGATGCTGACGAGTTAGTTGACACCCGTGATATGCTGCAAAAATTGCAGGACATGATTACCAATAACGGGGAAGGAAATTATGCATTTACTAATCTTCCTCGTAAATTCAATATTGCCATTGAAGGAGGACGGGATAACTCCATTCACGCTGAAATTAATGACATTGCCTTTATCCCTGCCTATCGAGATGGAGAATTAGGATTTAATGTTTTAGTCGGCGGTTATTTATCAGCCCAGCGTTGTGTCGAAGCGATTCCCTTAAATGCGTGGGTTCCGGTAAATGAAGAAGATGTGATTAACTTGAGTGGTGCGATTCTTACCGTTTATACCAAGAATGGATTAAAAGAAGGATTACGAAAAAACCGCCAAAAAGCCCGGATGATGTGGTTAATTGATAAATGGGGAGTTGAGCAATTCCGGGCAGAAGTCGAAAAAACTTATGGCAAAGAACTTCTCCCTGCTGCACCTGAAAATGAGATTACTCAAGAGAAAAAGGATTACATTGGGGTTTATCCCCAAAAACAACCAGGCTACAGCTATGTTGGCTTACTGGTTCCAGTGGGGCGCTTGTCAGCCGACACCATGTTTGATTTAGCCCGATTAGCTGATGTTTATGGGAATGGCGAAATTCGCTTAACGGTTGAACAAAATTTAATTATTCCCTACATTGCTAATGAAAAACTCGAAGCATTTCTGAGTGAACCGTTACTACAGCAGTTTCCAATTAATCCTTCGACTCTCACCCGCTCATTGGTGTCTTGTACCGGGAATCGCTATTGTAATTTTGCCATCATTGAAACCAAACAACGGGCATTAAAACTGGCGCAAGAACTGGATCAAGAATTAGATATTCCCCAAAGAGTTCGTATACACTGGACAGGATGTCCAAACTCGTGCGGACAACCTCAGGTTGCCGATATTGGGTTAATGGGTACGAAAGCTCGTAAAGATGGCAAACCTGTCGAAGGGGTGAATCTTTATACCGGGGGAAAAGTGGGCAAAGATGCGAAATTAGGAGACTTATTGGAAAAAGGAATTGCTTGCGATGACCTAAAACCGATTCTCCGGAATCTATTAATTGAAAACTTTGAGGCTAAACTTAAGGATGGAGTAGTTCTCGAACCAGAACCAGAAATCCAGGAGACTGTTCCGCAGAAGACTCAACCTTCACCTGAGACGGAAACGAACGGAGATCAAGCCCAAACAAAAATATTTTTCGCGGGCTCTTGGAAGCAGGTTGACTGTAATTCCCAGGAATTTATCCTGAATACGGCTGAAAGCCAAGGTATTGAAATCGAAAGTAGTTGTCGTGCTGGCACTTGCGGAACTTGTGCTAAAAAGTTACTGAAAGGTCGAGTGAAGTATGAGGAAAATTATGATGCAGTGGCAGATTTAGAGGAGGGAATGGTTTTGACCTGTTGTGCTTTGCCTGAAGGACAAGTGGTTATTGATGCTTAAGGCATTTGTCATACTCAAGGGAGCGAGAAACAAGCTACGTCATTTGTCGTTGGTTTGTCGAATAAATAATTCTCCCATTTAGTCGGGGACGGGTTTAGTGCAATTCGGGTGAAGCCAAAAAAGATAATAGTGAAAAGATCCCTACATTCGGGCAAACTCTTTCATCCTTCATCCTTTCCGTCCCCTATTGACTAAATTGGGAAATCAAATTATTTGATTTTTTCACCCAAAAATTGATAGGGGTTGGTATAATGATTTGAGTCTCCTGAGTACAACTTTAAATACATAGCTCCTGAACCTAACCACACTACTAAAAAGATTAAGGACATAACAGAACCCCAGGAAAAAAGCTTAAACTTCCGATTGGTGGTTAGTAATTTCTGTGGTAATGGTGAAAGTTCTAAGGGTGGAATGTCTGGGATGTTGTTTGGGGCAACTTCGGTTCCTTGGACGGTAATTAATTTTAGTCTCTGTAACTCCGTGAGTGCGGTGTGAACTTCGCTCAAGCTAACCGAATGTTCAAGGAATTCTGCCGTCCAAGCTTGGAAGTTATGCCAATTTAAATTGACTTTCTGATTGGTTTTAGTATGAAACAGAATCCAGTGATAGAGTAAACTCTCGCAGGGAGAAAGTTTCGTCTTAATCATTGCCAAAACTCCAATTTTTCGATAAATGTGAGTATTTTAGGGAGGTAATATTGGCTGAAAAATTTAGCTATAGGAGGTTGTCCTTTCGCTAAAAGTGGCTACAGCACTAACAGATATTCTCCATGTTCAGGAATCCACGTTAGCCATTCATGATCCGAGACTTGGGAGAGTATCAACGCCTCATAGTGGGCGAATGGATTGGGGAGTTCCTCTAGTCTCAGCCACATTCCTGGTTGCAGATAGCGAAAAATTTCACTAGCCGAGAGGCTGGTGGGAGGGGGTTGTGGTTTTGGGCTTTTCATGTCTGTTCCGTCTGATTCTCGATCGGCTTCTTGTATCAGAATATACCAAAATAAAAATCTGTATCGAATAATACATAAAATTTAATTGTAGATTTGTTAACTAATCCTCACAGCCACTCAATGCCGAAGCGATGGCATCTTTGTTCAGGAATCACTAATGGTTCTCTCTCAATCTGCTATCGCCCTCAACCATTGTGGTTATAGTCCCATCGTCCTATTTTTCATCCCCCATCATGAGTATTATTTTCAGAGAACTGCTAAAGAAAGTGGGTAGCGGTAGCCATACTCACAAAGATTTAACTCGTGAAGAAGCCGCCAAAGCCACAGCAATGATCCTGAATGAAGAAGCGACTCCGGCTCAAATTGGAGCGTTTTTAATTGCCCATCGAATTAAGCGCCCCACGAGTGACGAACTTGCGGGAATGTTGGATGCGTATGAGCAATTCGGTTGCACAATACCCCGGTTATCCGGTGATCCGATGGTAACGGTAATGGGGACACCTTACGACGGGCGATCGCGAACCGCCCCAGTTACTCCCCTAACGGCGCTGATGCTGGCGGCTTCAGGGGTTCCGGTAATCCAACATGGCGGCGACTGTATGCCCACCAAATATGGCATTCCCTTAGTGGAAATTTGGCAAGGATTGGGAATCGATTTTACCCGCCTTAATCTTGCCCAAGTTCATCAGGTTTTAGAAACAACTCGCTTTGGTTTTATCTATACCCCTAACCATTTTCCGGCGACTCAAGGTTTGGTGAATTATCGGGATCAGATTGGTAAGCGTCCACCCTTTGCGACTGTTGAATTAATTTGGCTTCCTTATGCTGGGAACGTACATCTAATGGCTGGTTTTGTCCATCCCCCAACGGAAGAATTTATGCAGGGAACATTAGCATTACGAGGCGTTAACAACTACACATTAGTCAAGGGGTTAGAGGGAAGTTGCGATTTGCCCCGGGAACGGACGGCGATTATTTCAATCCATAAACCTGGAGACAGCGAACCCTCCCAACGCCTGAAACTTCACCCTAGGGATTATGGCTTTGAAGGGAAGGAGGTTCCTCTAGAGTCAAAGGAACAATTATTAGTAAAAATTAAAGAGGTTTTAGCTGGAAAATCTTCAGAATTTCAAAAATCAGTGATTTGGAATGGTGGGTTTTATCTGTGGCGTTGTGGGGTTTGCCCTACGTTAGAAGATGGATTAAGCAAGGCGGAGTCTTTGTTAACCACAGGCGCACTTCAGCAGCAATTAACTGAAATTAAATCGACTGTTATACCAAATCCGGGTTAGCCACCCCCCTTTATAAATAGGGTCTGCTGAATAAGTCTGGTGGAGGGAGCAGGGGAAGCAGGGGAAGCAGGGGAAGCTGGGGGAGCTGGGGAAGCCATAGTACATTGTCCCTGATAGCGGTGCAAGGGTATAAAAGGGTTAAACCCGGATTTCTTGAAGAGGGAAAAGGGTTGTCCTCACACCAAGTTTGACAGCCTGTCTTTTGACAAGGGTTAGTTGCTCCCTCAAGATCAACAGCAGCATAGTATCAGCTTCAGTCTCCCATGTCCAAAACCTCTGCTCACCACCACAAGCCTCAAGTTTTTGCCATCGGCATTGCTCCATTGGGAATCGTATCTATTGGTATAGTCCCTATGGGGATAATTTCAATAGGGTTCGTTCCCATGGGAGTGTTTTCTCTCGGTTCTGTCGCCATGGGAGTCTTATCAGCTGGGCTAGTTTCTATGGGGACGGTAGCTATTGGTTTTCAGACGATGGGATTAGTGAGTATCGGTTCAATGGGTATGGGAAATATTCGTATTCCTATCGGCGCTGAAGAATCCCCCTCTCATCCCCACAACCCTTCTCTTCCCATGCCGAACCAACCCGATCATGATTCTCACTAAGTTGTCATTGGTTATGCAAAACTGAAAATTATCGGTGAAACGGGATTAAAAATAGCGGCAAACATGATAATAAAAACCAGATGAATAAATATAGATAGGTCTGGTTAGGTAAATTGATTTCAGCTAAGAGCGCTTCTATGCGTTCCTGAAGACGATTTTTAGGTGCACTGCAGCTAAAAGCGGCACAAACACTTTCAGAATGCATCAGCGGTGTACTGACAACCGTCAATAGGGATTCCGCTAACAGTAAAAAATCAACCCGTTGTGCTGCCCATTGATCGGCTCGGATTTCTCGTAACAGTAATAGTTCTTGCCATAGCGCTTCTGTCTGGGTTAATCCATAAGAAAATCGCCGCATCCAACCCAACCAAAAGAACCAAAAGGTATCTCGATAATAAAAATGTCCGTCTTCATGGGTGAGAACCGCTTGCAAATGATCCGCATCAAGCGTCTCCAGTAAGCCTTGACTCACCACCAGTTCCGGTTGCCAAAATCCGACTTGAGCGCTAAATACTAAAGGTGTGTTAAGAATGCGGATTAGTCTGCCATGAAAGGTTTGCTGGGGATAGGAGCGAACCTGTTGCCAAGAACGCCATCCGGCAAACGCCAGTTTCAGCCCTGAGACTCCCACATATCCCAAGAACGTGCCAGCTAATCCATAACTGAACCAACCCTCCCAGCGCCAAACCATTTGCCCTTGGGGTCCCATGCAGACAATAGAGATGGCTGTCATGATCAGTAGCAATGGCGGAAATAAGAACTTGCTTAAGGCATTTTGCCAGCGCTGCTGATAACTACCGACTTTTCCTGACCAACTGATTCGGGTGAACCAAGCTACGGCTAAAGCACTCAGAATTAGGATGAGATGGATCATTGCTGCTCCCTCGCTTCGCGGATGGCTTGCAAACGCTGGGCGATCGCGTCGATTTGTTCTAGACTAGCTTGGTCGAGACTGTCGGCAAAGGCGGCGATGATATCAGGATTTCCCACGGCTAAGAATCTTTGTAACTGATCATGGGCTTGCAGAATCCGCGCCTGTTCCGGCGAGAGCAAGGGTTGCCAACGAAATGCCCGCTCTTGGCGATCGCACCTTAGCCAGCCTTTTTGGGTGAGACGGCGCAATACCGTGGTTACGGAAGCATAGGCTAACTCTCGGTCTGGGTCAGCCAAAATTCGTTCGTGGACATCTTTAGTGGTAGCCGAACCGAGCTGCCAAGTAATCTCTAAAATTTCTGTCTCTAATGGACCAAGGGAGAGTTGCTTGGGGCGGTAACTGGGCATGGGAACCATAACTATGCCGTTAAAATCAGGAAACTGGATACTCAGTTTACCTGAATTTGATGTCAAACGCTGATTTTATGTCGGGTGGGCAAGCTTTATATGGTAAAAACCTTGCCTTCTGCTATAGCCATTAATCTCGCCAATCTCCTAACTGAGTTACGAGAAAATAGCGAACATGATCGGTAAAGGCAAACGCACTAAACAAAACGCCCATACTGACGCCAAATAGCGCCAACCGAGGATCAGTGAGGTGATAGCGATCGCGACAAAAATTCCGCACTAAACCAATATCCCGTGCTGTGACACTGAACATCCGCAGCATCAGTTGAGTATCAAAGGAAATACCCCGATCCAGAAGCGGTTTGATTTCAACGTGCGCCACTCCGGAAAACGTCCGCGTAAAACTGCGTTCACCTGCTAGGGGTGTGTCAAATAATGCCACAGCAATCCCCATCTGGGTCAGAGTTGGCACAATAAAGGCATTCCAGCCATAAGGCGCACACATTCCTTGAATGCCAATCACCAACGGTGTCTGATCGCCAGGTCGATCCTGTGGCAAAAAGACGGCAACGGGAAAACTACTCAGCCGTTCGTCAATATCGCGAATTCCAGTGAAGTGAAACGGTTCATAGAACCAATAACGCTGACCCGTAATTCCCTCAAAGGCGATCGGATCACAACCGTAGACGGGCATAGGCGATGGGTATACTTAACATTCCGTAATTTTTCTTAAACTAAAAGATAGCATCCTAATTTTCCGCTAAAGACTATGCTGCTGCAATCCAACCAACGGACGAAACTAGACGATACCGACGATACGCTGTTTTACTCTTTCCCTCGCTTCGTCACCCATGTTGATGCTGGGTTTTTGGATCAACTCACTCAACTGTATAGAGAACGCCTGAAACCCCATACTCGCATCCTGGATATGATGAGTAGCCATGTGTCCCACTTGCCCGATGACATGGAATTCGCCCATGTTGAAGGACACGGGATGAATGAACAGGAACTAGCACGCAATCCCCGCTTAAACCATTCCTTTGTCCAAGATCTGAATAAAAATCCTCAGTTACCTTTGCCAGACCAAGATTTTGATGCGGTTCTCAACTGTGTCTCGATTCAGTACCTACAATACCCTGATGCCGTGTTTCAGGAGATTCACCGCATCCTCAAACCCGGTGGTATCGCCATTATCAGCTTTTCCAATCGCATGTTCTTCCAAAAAGCGATCGCGGCATGGCGAGAGGGGACTGAAGCAAGTCGTGTGCAACTTGTCAAGCGTTATTTTCAATCTGTACCCGGATTTGATACCCCAGAAGTGATTACCCGTTCTTCTTCTGTTCCCAGTTTTTTGCAAATGCTGGGAGTTGGCGGGGGTGATCCCTTCTACGCCCTCATCGCCCAACGTCAAGACAACCAACAGGGAGTCTAAGGAGGAGTTAAATGATGCAACGTTTACGAGATTGGGGTTTTACGCGGGAATGGCGGAATGGAAGACGAGGGGAATACCTGGTTTTGCTACAGGCTATCCTGTTGATTTTCTTGGATATCAAAGCCAGACGGGAAGAAACCTGGTTAACCCAGAAGTATCCGGAATACACAGAGTATCAGCAGCGAGTCAAAAAACTGATCCCTGGTTTATACTAAAGGGTCGTGTTATCACGGTCAAAGGCGACTTCCCATCCGGGCTAACGCTATTTGCCTACCGCGAGGAAAATACTTGACAGATGGGGGTTCCAGCCTATCAAGTCCGTTGGCTTTCGTAATGGATACCTCAGCCAGTCATAAAATTGACCTATATGATGCAACAAAACTTGATGTTCAGTATACAATAGCCTGTGGTGTGAGTAAGTAAAAATAACTATTTAACGAATGCTAAATCGTTCATCTAGTGTAATCTGTCCACCAAACCCGAATCGGGAAGCTGCAACTGAGAGCGATCGCGGGACGGTAAGCGGCACGAGTGACCAACGCCTGATAAAATTAATGAAGTCGATTTACCAGGCTGATCAGCAAGTCAAGTATCTACATTTGCAAGCAGAAGTAGATTCACTCTTGCAGCAGCTCCAAATCCTCCAAAAACAACGGTTGGCTACGGCACAATCCGACGCCAATAATTAAGGGGAACAGTAGTGTTTGGTTTGATTGATGCTGTTTTTGCACCCCAGAACTCATTCTCGGGGTGCTAGGTTTTGTCAACTCTGAGTGATCAGCACAAGGAGATACCCTTCTATCTGCCAAGAATAGATGACTGGGCAGGATTTTTTTTGCCTGACTATTCGCAATTCACTAAATCTCATGTATTGAATTCTTTCATGACTATATCGACAATCAAAGAACAAACTCCCGATTACTCCTTAAAAAAGGTTACGACTACTTTAAGGTTGAGAGACATTTTGCAGACGTTACCGCGTGAAGTGTTTCAAAAAAACCGTCGCCAAGCCTGGACAGTGGTTCTGGTGAATATTTTAATGGTGGGTCTAGGCTATGGGGGTTTAGCGCTTGCACCCTGGTTTTGTTTACCTCTATTATGGATTTTCACCGGTACAGCATTGACTGGCTTTTTTGTCATCGGTCATGATTGCGGTCATCGTTCCTTTGCCAATCGCCGTTGGGTGAATGATTTGGTGGGACACCTGGCATTTTTACCTTTAATTTATCCCTTTCATAGCTGGCGCATTCTCCATAACTACCATCATGCCCACACGAATAAGCTTGGCGAAGATAATGCATGGGAACCCTTTACAGTAGAGTATTATGCCAGCCACTCGGTTTTAGTGAAGTTGTTTTACCAGCTAATACGAGGTCGATTATGGTGGATTGGCTCGATATTCCACTGGGCATTAATGCATTTTAACTGGGGTAATTTCCAGGGGAAACAGCGTTCTCAAGTCAAGTTTTCCGCGTTGTTAGTTATCGGTTTTGCTGCTGTTGCATTTCCTTTACTCATTGCGACAACAGGTGTATGGGGAGTCGTCAAATTCTGGCTGATTCCCTGGTTGGTGTACCATTTCTGGATGAGTACTTTCACCATTGTTCACCACACAGCACCCGATATTCCCTTTACCCCGGAACCGGAATGGAATGAGGCTGAGGCTCAATTATTTGGTTCGGTTCACTGTGATTATCCCCGTTGGGTAGAATTTCTCTGCCATGACATTAATGTTCACATTCCTCATCACGTTTCCAGTGCGATTCCGTCCTATAATTTGCGGTTAGCGCATCGGATTCTCAAGGAGAATTGGGGAGATGAACTACGCGAATGCCGTTTTTCTTGGTCGTTGATGAAACAGATTACCGACCAATGTCACCTCTATAATCAACAAGAGTGCTATCAGTCGTTTAAAGACTATCGAAAAGCCTTGGCTGGAGACAAGTAATACCGGATTGTCACACTAACGTGAATTAGATGAGATCCCCGATTTCTTGAAGAAGTCGGGGATTTTGGTATTAAGTTCAATGGCACGCTCAACAAGCATTTTGGGATCGCCGAAACCCTGTATCGTAGGGTGGGCATTGCCCACCATCCTCATCTGAGCGTGCCATTCGTGTTAAGTTACATATTAGCGATCGCGAGCCATAGCAAGGTTGCCATGAGTCAACTGCAAGCCAAACTACCAACCGATACCTGGGTCAATGCGACTTGGGAGGAATACCTTCAGGCAATCAGTGATCCAGCATACGAAAAAGCGAAAGGCTACTACTATAACGGATGCATGAGGCTAGAGATGTCTCCACTTGGTAACCCCCATTCCCGTGATCACCTTATCGTTATTCACGCCGTCTGCCTCTTTGCAGGACTCAATCAGATTGATTTTGATGGTCATGATAACTGCACGTATCGTAAGACGGGCTGTGAGGAAGCCCAACCGGATGTCTCGTTTTATGTCGGTGAGAAGGCGGAAGTAGTCCCTTGGGAAGCGACAATTATCAATCTTGATACCTACCCACCCCCGGATTTAGTCATTGAAGTTGCCTATTCTTCTTTAGCCGATGACAAAGGAGAAAAACGTCTCCTCTACGAATCCTTGGGAGTTCGGGAGTATTGGATTATTGACGTGAAAAATGTTCAGGTTATCGCCTTTGAGATTCAAAATGGCGGGAGTCGGCGAATTTACCAATCTCAGGTGTTTCCTGGTTTAGAGATTTCTCTATTAGAAGAAGCGTTTCGGCGTAGTCGGCAAATGAATCATGGTAAAGTGAGCGCTTGGTTGTTGTCCCAGTTTCAAGCTTGAGTTATTCTATCGTTTATCGCCCCCAGAACACCTAATTGATTAATGCTGGTTATCCTATTCCCATTTCGCTGCTGACTCTGGAACTATGTCATACAGTGACTTCAAAAGTCTTGACCAAGCCGTTTCTAACCTGGAATTAACCGTTGAGGATATTCCTCATTTTTTTAGTCAGGTTACCCCGATTGAACCTTCCCAACGCCTTCAGGAAGCCTTAGAAGAAAACTTAGATTTAGCCGTAAGTATTAGTACAGAAAAAGCTCGTTCTGAATTGATTATTACGCCAATATTGTTGGATATAAGGCGCAGATTTCGGAACAAAATTGGTTATTTTTCGGGAAATACGTTTAATGTTGATGACGCTAAAGGTTTAACGGGGGCTTGTGATTTTATGTTAACTGCATCCAGCAATCAATCACTGGTAACTGCTCCTGTTTTAACCTTAGTTGAAGCAAAAGATAATGATATCCGCATTGGTTTGGGACAATGTGTGGCTCAAATGGTTGCCGCCCAAATATTTAACACTCGTAATGGACGAGAACAGCAAGCGGTGTATGGTGCTGTTTCAACCGGAACGAACTGGAAGTTTATACTGTTAGAAAAGGATCGGGTAAAAATTGATTTGACTGAATATTTTATTCCTCAGTTAAATCAGATATTAGGTATTCTAGCGGAACCCTTTAGAATTTATTTTGAGTAATCCAAAGGATACCCAATAATGTGCGATCGCGCACTGCGGTTCCACTCCTTTAGGTTGGAATGTTACTCTAGGGTTGTATAGCAATCGTTGAGGGAACAGCCGTGAGCCAAGTTGTCAAGCTAGAACTTAGTGATGAAGTGTATGCAGCCTTGAAGCGACAAGCTGACAGTGCTGGTATCTCCCTATCTGAATGGCTCGCGATCGCTCTCGAACTACAAAGCGGTTTACCGAGTCAACAGAAAACTGAAGCCGAGAAAGAAGCTGCGCCTCAAGAGTTTCCTAGCCCCAGCTATTCTGGAGCTATTGACGTAGGCTATCTGACAGGATCTGACAATAGAGGCGTTGATGCTGATTTGGTTGGTTTATAGGCAATATATCGCAAAATAATACCCTAAGCTGAGTGCTATTACTCGCTTAGCTGTAAGCAAGATATTTCCATTTAGTCTTAATTTCTCAAGAAAGGCTATTCTAAAGAAAGAGAACTCAGGTCATCCCTATGAATAAGCTGCGGTGGGTCGCTGGTTTAGCTCTAGTTGCTCTGCTCGTCAGTAGCTGCACCCGTCAAAATAACCAAGTCAATCAAACCTCACAACCTGAATCGGCTGTAGCAACAGCGCCTAAACAACCTGAAGCTGAAACTGCCAACAATCCAAGCAAAACTCTAGTTCCTCCACCGCCAGCCGGACTGATTCCGCCTAGCCAATCAGTCAAAATACCTGTTGCCAAAGAGCGTCAAGATCCGTTTAATACGGTTACGGTTGCACCCATTCAACAGTCTACTCCAACAAAGACAACTCCACCGACTCAGCCTCAACCTGCCAAAACGCAACCCTCCCAGCCTAAAGCCCCTGAAACTCCAGCCAAAACTCAACCTTCCCCAACTTCAGAACCTAAACGCCAACCCTCCCCAACTCCATCCTCTCCCACTCCATCCGCGAAAGAAAAATCACCTGAACCCGCAGCCCCTAAAACTCAAGAACCCAAGCCTCAACCTTCTCCAACTCCTAGTGAGATAACTGTTATTGAGGAACCACCTCCCCCTTCCACTGAACTGGCTGATGGGGTAGAAGTGAGTGGTGTGATGCAACTTGAGGGACAATGGAACGCGATTATCAAAGCCTCAGCGAACACAACCAGTCGCTATGTGCGAGCGGGAGATTCTTTGTTAAATGGCGCAGTTAAGGTTAAGCGTATTGAATTAGGTGAAAATCAGGAACCGCTAGTGATTCTGGAAGAAAATGGTGTCGAAGTGATTAAATATGTTGGTCGTGGAAATGGCTTGGTAGCCAGCGCTGATTAGAGCATCGTTTCAGTGAAATCCTCCTACACTGTACCCTAAGGGTCAGTGTAGGCTTCCTTTGGTACAACCTTTGGCTATACCTCCAGCGCTTTATAGTGAGGATATCTAAGCAACGTCTCTACAACAGCCATGGCGATTAAAATCGCTGCTACACAAACAAAGTCCGCCTACGCGGACTCAATTATAACGGAGGTAGGAAACCCGGATTTACCAAACCTTCATTCTGTGTCGCCTATGAATTTAGCTGCTTGTAGATTGATTCGAGCAGTTTTTCAAAGACGACTTGTTTAAACTCCTGGTTGTTCATCACCTCCATAAAGATCTTCTCATTCCCCTCCATGCGTTCGATGAAGAGGTTTTCAAGTTGTTGGTCGAGGACGGGGGCGAAGTTTTCTTTGGTGTTGACCTGGGCGGCTTGCTTGAGGTGGTTGTTTGCGATCGCGGTTTCGGTGATTTGCTCGAAGAAGAGTTGGTCAGCGGGGGTGAAGTCGGTGCCAAAGCGTTCGTTGAGAGAGTCGATCAGTTGGGAGAGGGGAACCTCTTTATCCGGTTGGCGTGTCCCTACTGCGGTGGCTCCTTTGAGGGGGTTGGCTTCGCCTTCGTTGAGGTCGATTTTGCCTTCACTGATTTTTTCCAGGCGATAGAACTTCATCTCGATATCCCCTGATAGGTCTACTTTGGGCGCATCGGTACTGCGGGGGAGTTTCTTCAGGAGGAAGCGACTATAAGCATAGAGTTTTTCTAGGTCGGAATCTTGGTAGGGGATGATTTGGGCGAGGAAAAGGTAGAGGTTACGGAAGCTGGTGAGTTGGCTGCGGAATTGGTCTCGTTCGGCTGCTTCTAGGGTTTTGTATTGGTCGATAATGGGGTCGAGTAGGGTATTGAGCTTTTTGTGTTCTCCTCCGGTGAGGGAGGTTTTGGGACGGAACCAGATTTCACACCATTGGTTAACATTTTCTTCGCTAAAGAGTCGCCATTCATAGAGTTGGAAGGCGAGGTCATTCAGTTGTTGGGGGTCAGCGGTTTCGCCAACGGGGGTTTGTTCGTAGTAGGGTTTAAAGGCTTTGTAGATGTCTTCGGGTGGGTTGACAAAATCTAGAACGAAGGTATCTTCTTTCCCTGGGGCGGTACGGTTGAGGCGGGAGAGGGTTTGCACGGCTTGGACTCCAGCAAGGCGTTTATCGACGAACATGGTGTGGAGGAGGGGTTGGTCAAAGCCTGTTTGGAATTTGTTGGCGACGAGTAGCACTTGGTAGTCATCGCTGGCGAACTTTTCTGGGATTTCGGTGGATTTGATCCCGCCATTCATACTAACTTCGGTGAAGGTTTCGTCGGGGAACTCTTTGAGGGGGACTGAACCGGAGAAGGCGACGAGGGATTTAATGTCGGTGTAGCCTTTGTCTTTGATGTAGTGATCGAAGGTCAGTTTGTATTTAACCGCCTGTTCACGCGATCGCGTCACAACCATTGCTTTAGCCCCACCCCCGATTTTATGGCGGGTATGGTTACGGAAATGTTCAACGATGATTTCGACTTTCTGGGCGATGTTGTGGGGATGGAGTTCGACAAAACGGGCGATTTCCCTGGCTGCTTTACGGCGGGGGAGGTTGGGGTCAGTTTCTGAACGGCGGACTAACTGGTAATAACGGGCGTAACAGGTGTAGTTGGCGAGTACGTCTTTAATAAAGCCTTCTTCTATGGCTTGGCGCATGGTGTAGAGATGAAAGGGGGCTTGTCCGGTTTCCCCTGGTTCATCGAAGAGTAAGAGGGTGCGTTGTTTGGGGGTGGCGGTAAAGGCGAAGTAACTGAGGTTGGGTTGTTTGGTGCGAGTGAGTTGGGTTCGTAATAGTTTTCGTTGGGCTGCTTCGCTGAGGTTATCATCGGGTTCATCGTCGAGGAGTTGGTGGGCGATGGCGGCTTCAATCCCGTCTTGGTTGAGGATTTGGCGGAGTTCGGTGGCGGTTTCTCCACTTTGGGAACTGTGTGCCTCATCGACGATAATGGCAAAGCGTTTGTCTTTGGTGGTGAGGGTGACGGTTGTGCCTTTTTTCTCTAGGGTTTGGATGGCTTGGGAAATGAAGGGGAATTTCTGAATGGTGGAGATGATGACGGGGACACCCTTACCCAGGGCTTTTGCGAGTTGTTGGGTGTTTTCATCTATTTTGTGAACGACTCCGGTTTTATGGTCGAATTGATAAATCGTGTCTTGGAGTTGGCTGTCTAATACTTTGCGATCGGTAATCACGATAACGGTATCAAAGATTTTGTCGTCTTGGTCATCGTGGAGATTGGCGAGGCGATGGGCTAACCAGGCGATAGAGTTGGATTTTCCTGATCCGGCTGAATGTTGGATCAGGTAGTTATGTCCTGACTGATGCTGTTTGGTGTGGGTGATGAGTTTCCGCACCACATCGAGTTGATGGTAACGGGGGAAAATCAGGGTTTCTTTGGTTTGGTGTTTGATGCCGGTGGCGGTGGGAATTTGGGTTTCTTGGGTTTCTAAGTGGAGGAAACGGGCGAGAATATCAAGAATACTATCGCGCGGGAGGACTTCTTGCCAAAGGTAACTGGTGCGGTATTCTCCTGGAACATGGGGATTTCCGGCGCTATGGTTATTGCCTTTGTTGAAGGGGAGAAAGGTGGTTTCAGTTCCAGCGAGTTTGGTGGTCATCCAGACTTCATCGGTATCGACGGCGAAGTGAACTAAGCAACGTTCTTTGAAGCGAAATAGGGGGTCTTTGGGGTCTCTGTCGGTTTGGTATTGGTGAATGGCGTTGCGGTAGGTTTGTCCGGTGAGTTGGTTTTTCAGTTCCAGGGTGGCGATGGGTAAGCCGTTGAGACTGAGGAGAATATCGGGAATTCCGTTGGTTTTGATTTTGACTTGGCGGGTGAGGGTGAGGCGATTTTTATTGTAGAGTTCGATAGTATCGGGGTTCATCCCGGTATTGGGTTGGAAGTGGGCAACTTTGAAGGTTTTGCCGTAGCATTTGAAGCCGTTACGGAGGACATCCAGCATTCCCCGACTTTTGAGTTCTTTGGTGAGGCTGGCGATCAGGGTTTTTTGGGCTTCTCCGGGGCTGGTGCGACTAAATTTATCCCATTGTTTCGGTTGGGTGGTTTGGATAAAGTTGATAATCTCACTGTGGAAAAGGGCGGTTTCTTGGTCGTAGTTTTCTGGGTTTCCGGGGTGGTAGCCGTAGTGGTTGAGGAGTTCCCGTTCGATGATAGTTTCAAAGTCTTTTTCTTGGTGCATGGTAAATTATATTATGTCCGGTGGAATACTTACACTATCGGTGGAGACAAGGCAGAGGGCAGTGGTTCGACAGGCTCACCAACCAGGCAGAAGGCAGAAGGGAAGGAGCAAGGTTGCAAGGATAGGACTTACGCCAAGCCTCTATGTGTAGGGTGTGTTAGCGCAGCGTAACGCACCTTCGCCCCCATAAGTGGTGTCGCTGCGTAAGTCCTGAAGGAAAAAGGATATATAGAAAAGGTCAGTAAAGGTAGATGCACTAACATAGCCCTCCAGCCGCTTTTGTTCGATGAGAATAAAAATTTGGTCAGCGAGTTTACTAAAGGGTTCACGCTTAAGAGCATAGTCAAGAATGAGGTTGGTATCGAGTATAACTTTCACAGGTTATATTTTTCGGCTAAGTATTCGGCTTTTATTTGGTCAGGGTCAAAGTTTTTTGAGTCATGGTTTTTAATGAATAGAGTAGGTTAAAAATTGATAAAATTAGTCACGTTTTCAATAACAATTAAGTCAGGATTCATCAGCTAACAGTTCTTCTAGGATTTCGTCGGTTAGTCCTTTGGCTTGGGCTTCCTGACCAATTTGTTGAAGTAGGGTTAGGATATCTTCTTGTTCTTCTTCGACGGTTTCGATGGTTAGGTTAATGGTGGTGTCTTGGCTTATCCCCAAGCGTTGCAGTGCATCAGGGATATCACTAATTTTGATTTGTTTAAGGGTTTGTTTCATTGTTTCTAAAGTCTTTTAAATAGGAGTATAGCATTTTTAAAGTTCGATATCATCTAGGGGTAATAATCCTTTGTCAGCATCGGGGAATTCTTCGTCTAAGGGTTCGAGGGTGGAGAAAACTTGGAGAAGGGATTTCTTTTGATAGGGTTCGATAATCAGTTTGCCATTTTCTTGGCGGATGATAACGTCTGTGGTGTCTAGGTTAAGTTCTGGGGGAATGGGTAGGGTTTGGCTGTTCCCTTGTTGGATGAGTTTAACGTTATATTCGGTGTTCATGGTGGTTTCTAGGGTTGAGGAATGGGGACTTGGCGCACGTCGATTTTACCTGTTACGGCGTTGGTGATTAGGGCGGTACGATATTCTTTTAAGAGGTCAATGGCTTTGTTTATTTTTGACTTTTGTTGATCTAGTTCCCATGTTCTTTGGTTTAAGTATTTTGCTATTTCTTCCTGTTCCTCGTAAGGAGGAATAGAAAATTTAGTTTCTTTAACATCTATTAAGTAAATTGCTTGTTGTGCGCTGGCATCAGAAACTTGAATAATGTTTTTTTGAACATGGTTTTGATTTGATGCAAAATAGACAAAATCAGGATAGACAATATCGTTCAATTTGATTAAAATAACGCTACCCATCAAACAGAAGTTTACATCTTTTTCTACAAATCCTATCCTTCCGACTGTCGCGCCTCTACTTACTATTAATATATCTCCCTTTTCTGGCTTACATCGTTTCCAGAAAGAATGAGCATCTTCCTCACTGACATAACTAGCATCATCAAATTTTATATCCCTTTCTCTAATATCTTTTGCCGATAATAAGGGAATCCCAGTATCTGTGTTTTTTGGAGATATATGTTCTCCATCTGTTATTTTTTCTGATAAATGTTTTAGTCTGATGATTGTCCAATGTGCAGGGATATCGCCTAGCCACTCGATGCCAGAATCTTTCATGGGGACGGTTGGATCGAGTCCTTTGGTGACAGCGTGGCTGATGAGGGCGGTGCGTTTTTCGTCGAGTTTTTCGAGGAGGGCTTCTTTCTTGGAAATGAGAGCATCTATTTGGCTGGTTTTGTGGTCGAGAAATTGTGCGATCGCATCCTGTTCTTCCAATGGCGGTAAAGCTGCCCAAAATTCTTTTATTTTGTCTAAGTGCAAGTTCGTAACAGTATTTGATTTAGCACCAATATTAATTTGAGTTTCTGTTAATTTACCTAATAACGAATATTGCAAAAACTCACTGCTGATCTTTTGTTTAATCACTTTAATTAAGCAGAGGCTCACAAATATACTAAATTCAAAATCCCAATCAACAATTCTAGGAACTCCTATCGTTCCATTTTTAGAATAAAGCAAGTCCCCTTTTTCTGGTTTGCATCTAATAGATAATGCTTCGTGTTCTTCTTCTGGTATAAATTTAATATTATTCATATTGATGGAGTTACTACCTGCTTGAACAATATCAGTAACTCTTAGAAAAGGAATTCCTTCGCTCACATACGTTGGAGTAAAATGTGCGCCATCAATAATTTTATTAGTTATATGTTTTAGTCGAACTGCTTCCCAATGTTCGGGAATATCCCCCAACCACTCAACACCAGAATCCTTGTACTGTTCATAACCCTGATACTGTCCCATTAACCTTCCTCCCAATCCTCAATATTTAACCCTCAGTATCTAACAAATCTTTGAGAGAACCATCAATCATCAAACACCCCAATCAAATCATCATCAAGGCTATCATCTACCCCCAAGTTATCAACTTCAATCGGATCATCTGCACAGCAACCATATAAATCGAGTAACCCCGAACTATGAAGCATATTATTTGGCTTCAAAAAATCATTTAACTCCCCCTCAGAGGCAAACGTTCCCAACTCCTGAAACTCCTCAAAATCAATCAGCCCTTCCCTAAATGCTTTCAACACCAATTGACGGAGAATTTCTTGCGGTAAATCTCTCCATTTATTTTGTACCTTTGCCGTTAACTTGTCCGGTAAATTAATCGTTACCTGCATAATGTTAGTCTCCCTTAAATTACTCCATATCGAGAGGGTTAAAATCTAAAGCTGACCTAGACACACGGCGCACAGAAAGAATATAAACAAACTCCCCTTTAACTGTAAAAATGATGCGATATCGACTCTTGGGTTTTCCATAAAGAAGCTGTCTAATCTCCTCTGAAAAATCATCATTTTCCCTGGCTAAAGCACAACGTCTTGGCTTTTCTTGTAAAGTAGCGATGGTATCCATCAAATCTCGAAACCATTGGTCTGCATAGGCAGAATTATAGTCTTTTAACCAAAGATAAGCCGACTCTATTTCCTCTTTTGCATAACGAGTTAACTTAATCTGAAATACCATATTTAGCTTGCATCTCAGTCGCAAAACTTTCAAGGGATTGAGTCTCACCCTTGTCAATATCTGTTAATCCCTTTTGAATCGCCACCAGAGATTCTAGGTGTTCGATGGTATCCAATAACTTCTGATAAGCAGTAGCATCCTGTACAACCACTTCTGCTTTCCCATTTACTGTCAAAACAATCGGATTTCCCGTTTCCTTCATCTGTTGAATCAAGTCACTGGTATTGCGCTTAAAGGTGGAAAGCGATTGAATATCCCGCCCTAAATGAATCATCCCGATCAGCCTTGCACTAAATTTGCATCTTATTAAGTCTAATTTACACTACCTCCCCCAACATCGCCATAATATCCGCTTCTAAAGACTTAATATCCTCCTCAATCGCCGCCAAGAGACGAGGGGGCTGATACACATAGAAATGCCGATTCAACGGAATCTCATACCCCACCTTCGTTTTATCAAAATCAATCCAAGCATCGGGGACATGGGGTAAAACCTCCGCCTCTAGATACGCCAAACAATGGGCTTTGACTAATTTATTTAACCCATCTAATCCCGTTTTGCCGTCATACTCCAACGGTAAAGGTAAAGGGATATCCTCCGGTAAAGGCACAATCTCCGTATCCCGTAAACTGGTATCCGGTTCAACGTTTCCCTTGCTATCCTGACAGATTTCCGCTTCCGGATCAGTTTCCCCCAATGCTGCTAAAATCGCCTTTTTAACTGGACTTTTCAGCTTTAATCCGGCTTGTTTTAAGACCTTTTCCATGTCCTTAACAAATCCATCACGGGACAAATAAAGTTTATTCACCTCCATGCAATATAGTGCAGTAATGATATCTTTTTGTAAGTTTTGCCCCATCTCCATTTCAAGCTGCTTCGCCTGCTCATCTTTACGCTTCTTACTGGTTGCCAAATTCTGAAATGCTGTTTGTTCCCACAGTCGCGCCAAGCGTTCCTCACTCACTTGAAAATTCAGCCGTAAGGGACGTTCTACCGTAATCTTAAGAAAACCAAACTCCCGATTATCAAAAATCTTAGAACAAACCCGTTCTTGGCTTTCCCCATCAACCTGCACCTTACTTATCCCATTGTGTTGATAATCCCCATAAAGTCGCACCAGTTCCGCGATATGGTCAGGGGATAACTCATTCCGCTTATTCCCCAGACTCTTTTTCATCTTCTGATAATGGTGCGTCCCATCAATTAACTGTACTTTCCCTTTCCGGTGGGATGCTTTCTTATTCGTCACTAACCAGATATAAGTAAAAATCCCCGTGTTATAAAACATTTGATCCGGTAACGCCACCACCGCATCCAGCCAGTCATTTTCGATAATCCAACGGCGAATATTACTCTCCCCACTCCCCGCATCCCCAGTAAATAAAGGTGAACCATTAAACACAATGGCAATGCGTGACCCATCTCCCTTCTTCTCCGGTGCAGGGTACATCTTAGAAATCATGTGTTGCAGAAACAACAGCGACCCATCATTAATCCGGGGTAAACCTGCGCCAAAGCGACCCTCAAACCCCAGGGTTTGATATTCAGACTCGATGAAATTTTGCTCCGGTTTCCACTCCACCCCAAAGGGCGGATTAGCAAACATATAATGAAACTGTTTATCGCTATGACCATCGTGGGGGACAAAGTTATTACTCTTTTGCTTGGCGTCTTTGAGTCCTAATGTGTCCCCATAAACAAGATTATTAATCGGTTCATCTTTAATCAGCAGGTCAGAACAGCAAATGGCGTAGGATTCGGGGTTATATTCTTGCCCAAATAATTCCAAATTCGCGTCCTGGTTTTGCCGTTTAATATGTTCCTCGGCTACAGATAGCATTCCCCCCGTTCCCGCCGTGGGATCGTACACCCTGCGGTAAATCTGTGGTTGAAAGACATCCTCTTCCTCACAGAAAACCAAATTCACCATCAGGCGAATCACTTCACGGGGGGTAAAATGGTCTCCGGCTTCTTCGTTTGCTTGTTCATTAAACTTCCTCACCAATTCCTCGAACAAATACCCCATTTGTAGATTCGAGAGATGCGCCGGAGACAAATCTACATCCGGACTCGCGATCGCTTGCATCACTTCATAGAGGCGATTGGCTTCATCGAGTTTCTGAATCTGCTTGTCAAAGTCAAACTTATCGAAGATGTCCCGCGCCAGGGGAGAAAAGCCATTAATATAGGCGCGGAGGTTATCGGCTAATCCTTCCGAGTCCCCCAAAAGCTTCTTAAAGGTAAACTCGCTGAGGTTATACAAAGGCTGTTGGCGATCGCCCCCGATCGCAACTTTCGCGATCGCCTTCTCAAACGCCTCCCCCGTCAAGACTTTCTCATACTTGGTTTTGGCTGCTAAAACGGCTTCCTTAGTGGGTTCTAGGACAGAATCAAGACGACGCAGCACAATCATCGGTAACATCACCTGACGATACTGAGGGGGGCGGTAGGGACCTCGGAGTTTATCGGCGATACTCCAGATCAAGCCGACTAACTCTTGATGATTGGCGTTTTGTACAGTAGTCGTCATAGAGGGTTAATAATCTTAGTTATGTTTTATTGTGCCAAGTTTCTATTATCGCTGGTTGTTAATTCGTGCAAGCAGGTCACCTCTACAGGTTGAATTAACCCACAGCAAACCCTGTATATTGCCTCACAAAAGGTTCATGAAATGCCAAAACAATATCCTCTTTTGGGACACCCAACTTGACCAATTCATTGGCTATACCAATTTCTGTTCCATCATACTGTATCCAAATTTTCCCATTTTTAATATTCAGATGCAATACGCACCCATACATCGGCTGGCGATTTTTCCAACCCGTATAAACAACCTGATAATGATCCCGTTCTTTGTCAAAAATTAGTTCTGTTTCCACTTCGTCATCCGATGGACTTCCTTTCGCATAGTCACTTAATAACTGTTGGATGTAGGTACGATATTGTTCGATCATTTCCATTCTAAAACCACCTCATCTTTAGGCTCATAAACCAGCAACCTGAGTTGAAAGCGCTCAATGATAGTTTCCACAAATGGCAGGTTAAAAAATGTTTGATAAGTACCTAGGGGAACAGCTAAATATAAAACCCTGTCCGGCTGTTGTTCTTCTAAAGCGACACGATAGTTAAGAAATTGACCGACAGCCGTATGAAATTCAGAAATATTTGACGGTGTAATAAAGCTTTTAATCTCAACCGCTATCTTTTCTTCTCCTTTCTCCGCCGCTATGAGTCTTTCTGCGCCCAAATCGATTCGCATATCAACCCTACCTGCTCGAATTCTCAGAGGATCATCGGTAATCACCCAACCCTCTTTTTCCAATCCGTTTTTAACTGCATCATGAAAAAGATCTTTAGCCACTATCTAACTAATTTTGCAATTTAGTATTTTGGGTTTTAATTGTAGCACGAATACCATCCTGACTTGCAGTGAAACGTTAGCACAATGCCAAGGATGATCAATCTGCTTTTACTCAAAACTTTTGCGCTGATCTGACCAACGCTTAAGGCTATATTTATTCTCACCCGCTAGGACTAACGCCGCCGTTCCCCCATCACCCAAATCCGCGATCGCAGTCAGTGATGTACTCCCATGGGTGGAAAATTCACTGTAGAGTAACGCCCCCTTCTCCGAAAATATTAATGTCCGAGGTTTATATTGCTGCGTGTTCGTTTCCGGGCGTTTGATATTCAATGTTTGGCTGGTACTCGATAGATCCTCATACAGGGTTAAAACAGCTTCCGGTTCATTATTCCCGGTCAAATCCAGAGGCTGTACTAACCAATGTCCGATCTCTTGCAGCATCATCGGGATAGTGGGTTCGACTTCGGGCGATCGCTTGCCACTTTTGACTAATTCCTGCCACAGTGTTGGTAATATTGCCGCTACCCATTGCGGCTGAAGTTGGTTGAGATCCGACAAGCTAATTGAACCGGGTTCTAGCCAGCGTAGCGCTGTTTGAGAATATGCCATAGGACGGCTATTTTCTGGGCTAGGTAAGGCTTGTCCTGCGGCTAAAAGCTGGATCACACCCTCTCGATAGGACACCGCTTGGACAGTCGCGACGATAGTCTCCTGGCGTCCCTCCGCCGACCAGACGGCGATTTGCAGGCGCGGATCAGTATCTAAGCCGAGATATTGCCAAAGACGCTGAGTTGGTGCAACGGTTGGTAATTGCAAGTCTCTAAATGGCGTTTGACGCCAGCGCTGACCATCATTAAACGCCGCCACTTCTATCTGATACCAAACCTGTTGGGGTGCTTTTTGGAGAACTAGGGATTGGGGATTAGGGATTGAGGATTGGGCGGTGAATGATACAGGAAATGTTGCTGTACCATTTCCCACTTCCGGTTGTCGCCAATCTTCAGGCTTGACAGTTTCAATCGATTGTGCAGTACCTAAAATTTGACTTAAATGAGGGATGATGGGTGGGGCTTGGGCTAACGCGACATCCAGAGAATCGAGATAAGCATAAATCTGGGCATCATTATCCAGTTGAGGCTGATCGGATTCTGATTCAGGGGGTGGGAGTTGCTGCAACCAAGAAATGGCTTTAGCCCGCCCTTCTTGGGCGGCGAGAATTAAAGCCCCCCAGGTTTTTACTGTGCGATCATTAGGACTAATATTGAGGGCAGCTTCTACCCGTCGCCATAATCCCTCTGTATCGGTTTTGAGTAAATTGGCAATGTCTTGGGCGGAACCATTCAAGGCGGCGGTTTGAAATACCTGCAAGGCATCTGTCCAGCGTCCATCAATGAGATAGGCTAGAACTTGTTGTCCTTGACTTGCCCAAGTTTGGTTGGCTTGGGCTTCAGTAAATTGGGCATGAAGTCGAATCACATCCAGTTGCGCTTGGACTGTCGCCGACTCAGTGTTTTTCTCATCTTGTTGCAATCGTCGATATGCCAAAGACCATAACCCATTCCGGGCTAACATTAAGGAATTGCGATAGGTGGGACTATCGGAAGCCAATGTATTCAGAGAAATTTCGGTTAATTGAATTGGATTGAGAAGAAACTGGCGAGGTTGAACCTGGTACACCTGGAATTTGGGTTCTAAACCCACCGTTTGATTAATCACTAATTCTGGGGTTGATTCACCGGTGACTTGTTGCCAATAGGGTGGACTATCCGTGGGACTTTGCCATTCCAACAGAACACTCAGGTGCATTTGTTCGGGGTTGTAATGGAGTATTTGTCCGTAAGTTTTCGGGGATTCATCGGTGAGGCGAACTCCCCAAAGGTTAAACCAAAATCCTGTGGCGGGGGCTTTATTTTCTAAACGGTTAAATTGAGTAAAGGCTAGGGAACGAGATGCACTCCCATTAATTGCGTCGGTGGAGGAGAGGACAAAATACTCTTCGGGTTCGTTGATGGCTAGCTGAGTGACCAGTTGGTAAGCGAGGTCTGTTTTCTGGAATTCGACGGGTTGATAGAGTCTCAGTTCGACAATTTTTTGGCAATTGGTTTGACAGTTCGGTTGAGATTTTAATATCGGTAATAGGATGGGGGTTTCTCTATAGGTTTCCCCTGTATTGAGTGATACAAGTTCTCCAGCAATTAACCCATTTTGGCGCAACTCGTCGCGTATCGTTGCCAGGGTTTGCGGGGGTGAAGCATCGGCGATGGGAATCTTTGTCCATCCGGGTAAGATGCGATTCAGCCAGATCGCCGCATTGGGATCAATCATCAGGCGAATCCCTAGCCATATTCCCCCAGTAACGATCGCACCCGTGGCGATTAATGCTGCGATCGCACCGAATGCGACTAGACAGCCATTAGCTGAGGATTTTTTCTGGACTCGTCGTCGTTGGCGTCTCTTTGTGACTCCGGACAATCGCTTCCCCCTTTCACCTGCTGACCTATTATCACCGATCATCGCTGCACTGAATTAGTGATTGTTTGACACTCCCCCGGTTAAAACGCGGGGGATTCTTCCGTCACAGGGAGGCAGAGTTTATCGTCTTCTAGGACGGAACCTTTACCCTCAGAAAGCTTAACCACCGTGTGTCCCACGGCTGTCCTACCTCTAATCTCGACTACTTGAGCGGCGGCAACATCCCGATTAGCCGTATACCCGCAATGCTGACACTTGTGTTGCAAGGTGAGCTGTACATACCAACCGGATGCCCGTTTCACAATCCGTGCCTGTTTGATGAGTGCATCATCAGGTATTGGGCGGGATTGGTTGAACTTGACTAACCCAATTTTGGGTAGCTTGACATACCTTCCCTCAATGGGCTGATTGTTCAAACTGGGAAACACGAATGACCGCATCCGACCCGCTTTCTTGTACCGTGGAAATCCCCGCCCATTCTTCCACATCCCCTCAAACGCTAACTGTAGCCGCTTGAGGGTTTGCTGTAGCACTTGTGAGTGTACCTGTTTTAGCTCAGGGATACTCTTTTTAGCTTGGGTTAGATTTTCACATTGACTTGAATAATTAGGCGCTTCTTTGTCGGCTGGTATGATGTACTCACTTTTAATTGAGCAAGCATTTACCGGACATTTGCGAGAATTAACCCAATTCTTGCGCTCAGTTAAAGCGTAGTTGTATACCCTACGGCACTGCTCTAGCCATTCCTCAAAGATGGTTATTTGAGCGCTAGTTGGTTTTAGTTTAAACTCGTAAATTAAAGTAAACATTTGCTAGGGCGTTTGCCATGTATCTAACACTCATTATACTACACTATTAATTGAGTGTTATCAGGATAGATTAAACTCGCAACTAAAGTTGCTTTGCTGAACGCAACGCGAAAGTTTCATCCCCTGGTTGAAACACAGGGGCTTTCACCATCGCTATCCTGTAACGACGCGATCGCACTTTTATCTGAGGTGTCGTCTGGGAAAAAAGGGATAAAATTCCCAGGGGTAATGTGAGGTAAACCCGTGATAATAAAGATCATCAGCGAGAGTAGGGTAATAGAAACGATAATTAGGTTAGTTAGGTTAGAACGGCGAATTCCCCCTAAGACAATTAGCGTCAAGATAACCACTGTAACCAGCGCCATGGGAACTAACCATTGATTCGTATCCAGACGCAATGCATTTAACAAATAACCCGCAAAGCCCAAAGCCGCCGTCGCCGCTGATGCTGTTTTCGCTAAGAGGAACATCCAACCGGCAGTAAAGCCCAGCCAAGGGGTAAGATAGCGATAACCATATTCATAAGTTCCCCCACTAACGGAATGATTCGCCGCGAGTTGGGCGCTACTTAACCCATTACAGGCGGCGAGTAAGGCTTGCGATCGCGACGGCTAAGATTACCCCGGTTCCAGCGACGCCAGCGGCGATACCAATACTGACAAATACCCCGGTTCCCACCATTGAACCCAGTCCGACTAGGATAGCACCCCGGAGATCCAATTCTCGTTTTAGCGAGGGTGGCGCGTTGGATTTTGGCATAAAGATACTTCCCTGAGTAATCATTATGCTGCTTATCGTACCAAGTATGATGGGGTAGAATTTCGTGTCGAGTGATCTACGATACAGGCGACAAGAAATTGAGGGGATTTTGGCTTAATGGCACTGAAAAACGTGCATTTTGGTATCGCCGAAATCCTTAATATACTGTAGGGTGGGCAATGCCCACCAGCCTGAATTCAGTGCAATAAAATTAGCGCGATCGCTCTCTTTTTTACCTAGATTCAGGTTATGATAGTAAGGTGGCTACTGTGACTACTTGTGAACTTAAGTCTTTGAATGTTTAGTCTTTATCTGGTGTGGCTACCTTAAACCTTACTTTAATATCGGAATGGCAAACATGCTTAAAAGCAGCTTGAATATTTGGTAGTTTCTCTTCAACTAATTTTAACAAAGTTTTGGTATGAATTCCTATGCAAGCAACCTTGCCATCAAAGGATATTAAATGACACTGCTGTCTAAGCATTTCACGACATTCACCTCCTCTTGAATTAAAATACAAACTAAGACATGATTTTTATAGGCTTCTTCAGGACTAATTGACCATTGAACTGTATCAATACTGCCATACCGTGATTTAACTTGAATGCCAACATCCGGTGCACAAGTCAGCATAAAATCAACTTTACCGTCACCACCTAACCGTTGTTCATAGTCAATCTCAGTCACCCAATCACCTAAACGCGCTTTAACAACTTCCTCAGCTAGTTTTCCCTTCAGGTTGTTAATAAAGACATCACGAACGGAAGAATTGCGTTTATACTTTTCCGCCATCTGCCAACAAAAGTCTCTTAGCTGTGTCAATCTCTCACCGGAGATAACCGTTAACTCGCTGTGCTGTCCTTCTACATCACAATGCAGCAGATGTCCAGATTTCAGCCGTTGAATAAAATCGGTTTGTTGCGATCGCAGTAAAGTAATCCAGTCCATGATCCGTTTGAAGGTAATGGTTTTCTAGCTATTATCTCTAGGTTTCAGTAGTTTTATACTATTTGGCTCATCAAAGTTTTCATGGTTATCCATAGTGTCTAAAATCGCTTCCTGTTCCTTTAACGACTCAATATTGTTGCTCAACTCCACTGTGTTTCTAGATACTCGATTGAACGATAACCAAACTACGGTCGTAGTGAAACTAGCTCCTATAATCACCGCTAATGGTAAAATAACACCATTTTCAGTCATCGAAACTAATGGAATGCAAATCCCTAGCATTCCCGTGGCAAATCCCCAGATAATGGCAGTGGCGGCAAGTTTAAATCCTGCTCCTTCAGTTTGACGTATCATGAGTATTTTTCACTAAGGTGTTGCTCCAAGTTTCTAAAAGTCTAGACCCATTTACCCATAACTGGACTTGTGCTAGACAAAACCAGGTCATCCTTTAACCTGAGAAAGCTCTGTTCTACTCTTGTTTTGGTGTATTACAGTGGGATATCCTGGAAAATATCGACATCGCAAATTCGACAACAGATATCAAACCTGCGTAGGCAGGTTTCGTTTGTGTAGCTGCGGTTTTAACCGCCAAGCTATCTTATTTTTTCTCCACCAGCCTACGCACCAACGTGGCTAATTGTTCCGCACTATCCGTTACCGCTAACGATGCAGCTTTTTCTGCCATTTGCTGGAGAATTTCGGGAGATTTGAGCAAATAGGAAACCTTACTTTCGAGTAATTCGGGGGTGAGTTCAGATTGAGGAAAAACAAGAGCCGCTCCCTTTTGGGCAAAACTAGCGGCATTAAAGCTTTGGTGATCTTCTGCGGCGTAAGGATAAGGAATTAAAATAGCCGGTGTCCCCGTTATCGCCAGTTCCGTTAACGAACCTGCACCCGCCCGACTAATGGCTAAATTCGCCCGTTGTAGTAGGGCTGCCATGTTGTTATAAAAAGGCATTTCGATATAGTGGGGATGCTCTAAAGTGGAAGCGTCTGGATCTTTCTCGCCGGTTAAATGTACCATCCAAGCGCCCAATTCAAACCAAGTCTTGGCGCATTGACGCACGAGTTGATTCACACTCACCGCTCCTTGGGAACCGCCAACCACGACGATTAAAGGCACATTTTCGGGAATCGGTAAATCTAAGGGCTGAGGCTTCCTAAAATCAGCCCGAACGGGTGTACCAACGGTGACAGTATGGGCTTTGGGTAAATACTTCGAGGCGGCGTCAAATCCTAGCGCCACCTGATTACACAAGGGACTCAGCCAGCGGGTGACTTTTCCGGGAATGGCGTTGGATTCGTGTAAAATAACAGGCAATCCCTGTAAACGTGCCGCGACGATCGCAGGTCCTGCAATATAACCGCCTGTGGTAAACAGAGCATCAAATTGCCGGGTTTGGATGAGTCGCTGCACCTGTCGAATAGAACCCACGAGGCGTCCAAAAATGCGAACTGTATTTAGTCCCAAAGGTTTCTGAAAGCCTTCGACAGGAATCTTGTGCAGGGGATAGTGTTGGGGAATCACCGATTGTTCCACACGGTTCGGCACGCCCAGCCACTCAATTTGGTACTCTGGTAACTGTTGAGCTAGCGCCAGCGCCGGAAATAAATGTCCTCCTGTGCCACTGGCAGCAATCAATAAGCGAATTGGAGTGTCAGCCAAGGTCGTTGTTCCTCCTAAAGGCGACTATTCTGTCGAGTTAAAATCGAGAATTGGTAGTAAAGCAAGCGAATATACCATTTTATCTGTCCAATTGGAAGCCAATTTCTTTATTAAACTATTTCCTACGATGCCCCTAATGCACCATCCGGTCAATTTATTTCGTCGCGTTTCCCGTTCCTTGAGTGTCCTTTTCACGGGATATAGAAAACCTCTCTCCATCCCCCCTTGCCCCCCTTTGAAAGGGGGGTTAGAGAGCGGCTTTGAATTCTCCCCAGGGTGTGAAAAGTCAGGTTCCTTGAGTGCGAAAACCAAGGCGTATTCCCTGAATGGGTCAATGATTTTGTTCTTGGCGGTGGGTTTAACTGTGGGATGGGCAACCGCGACAAAAGCAGAAGATCCCGCAACCGCCCCACCTCAGCTAAAAGAACTCCTGGCGCAAATCGATGCAGCAGCAAATCGCCAAGATGTGCAGGGTGTGATGCAGTTCTATAGCCAGGATTTTAAACATTCTGATGGCTTGACTCACGTCCAGATGGAGGAAGCCCTGAAGCAACTGTGGGAACGCTATCCCCAATTGATGTATCGCACCGAGTTACAGTCTTGGGAAAATCAAGGCGATGGTATGGTGGCGGAAACAGTAACCACCGTAACCGGAACTCAGCCAAACGGCGGTACGATGATTAAACTCGAATCCACGTTGCGATCGCGCCAACGCTACGAAAACCAAAAAATCGTTTCCTCGGAAATTTTGGCAGAACGTTCCCAACTCACCTCTGGGGTCAATCCCCCTAACCTGCAAGTGATTCTACCGGAACAGGTGCGTATTGGTCAGTCGTTTAACTTTGATGTGATCGTCCAAGAACCCCTAGGAGATAACCTGCTATTGGGAACAGCCTTAGAAGAACCGATCAGTCGCGATCGCTACAGCCAACCCAGTGACTTTGAATTGGATTTACTATCCGCAGGCGGCATCTTTAAAGTGGGACGAGCGCCCTTAAACCCCCAGGATCGCTGGATTTCAGCCGTATTGATTCGGGGTGATGGGATGACTATGATTACTCGACGCTTGAATGTTGTTGATCGGTGATTGGCGAACATTTGATCTGGGGGTTGGGCGAAGCATTCGCGTTGAGAGTTTAGTAAACAACCGATATATTTGGGCGCGAATGCTTCGCCCCTACATACCAATGACGCATGACGCATGACGCATGACGAATACCGTTAATTATTACTTCTGGAGAACCGACGGTGCATCTAAAAAATCTGTTACCGAACTATATCAATGGCAAATGGTGTCCCTCCAGCGCCACCGAATCGCTTCAGGTTGTTAACCCAGCTACGACTGATGTCTTAACGCGAGTTCCTTTATCGCCTAAAGATGATGTAGAAGCGGCGACGGAGGCGGCGGCTGTCGCTTTCACAAATTGGCGTCGGATTCCTCCACCAACCCGAGTACAATATCTGTTTAAACTCAAGGTTTTATTAGAAGACAATTTAGATGAATTAGCCCGTACAATTACCCTGGAATGCGGTAAAACCCTAAAGGAGTCAAAAGCAGAATTACGACGGGCAATTGAAAATGTGGAAGTCGCCTGTGGTATTCCAATGCTGATGCAGGGATACAATCTAGAAGATGTTGCCCGAGGGATTGATGAAATCATGATTCGTCAACCGGTGGGAGTGACAGCCATTATTGCGCCATTCAATTTTCCGGGTATGATTCCCTTCTGGTTTTTACCTTATGCGATCGCCTGCGGGAATACCTGTATCGTTAAACCCTCGGAAAAAGTACCGTTGACGATGCAAAAGGTGTTTGAATTATTAGAGGCGACGGGATTACCCAACGGAGTGGTGAATCTGGTGAATGGGGCTGCTTCGGTAGTGGATGCGATTTTAGAACACCCAACCATTCGCGCCATTAGTTTTGTTGGCTCATCCCCGGTGGCACAGTATGTATACAGCAAAGGAGCCGCCCACGGCAAGCGAGTGCAATGTCAGGGAGGGGCGAAAAATCCCCTCATTGTCCTCCCCGATGCGGATATGGAAATGACAACTCGAATTGCTGCCGATAGTGCCTTTGGCTGTGCGGGACAACGTTGTCTGGCGGCGTCTGTGGCAGTTACAGTGGGGGAAGCACGGCATAGTTTCACAGACGCGATCGCGTCAGCCGCTCAAACTCGTGTCGTTGGCTATGGGTTGGATGAAGGGGTGGAAATGGGACCGGTGATTAGCCGTGACAGTCAAAGCCGGATTGAGGGATTGATTCAACAGGGCGCGGATGAAGGAGCAAAGGTGTTAGTAGACGGGCGCAATGCCAAGATTTCCGGTTATGAGCAAGGGAATTTTATTCGACCCACAATCCTGCAAAATGTCAACCCCGACAGTTCTATTTCTCAAACTGAAATATTTGGTCCGGTGTTAAGTTTAATGCATCTCGACACTATAGAGGACGCGATCGCATTGGTGAACCGGGGTCAATGGGGCAATATGGCATGTTTATTTACCACCAGTGGTGCAGCAGCGCGACAGTTTCGTTATGAAGCCGAAGCGGGGAATATTGGCATTAATATTGGTGTAGCTGCACCGATGGCATTCTTTCCGTTTAGTGGTTGGAAAGATAGTTTTTATGGGGATTTACATGGACAGGGGCGACAAGCTGTGGAGTTTTTTACCCAGACAAAAGTTGTGGTAGAACGCTGGTTTCAAGATTGGTCACGTCAGTTCTAAAGGAACCTTAAAATAGACCTACTGGTGAAGCACCGAATGAATTAAACTATCAATCAGGCGATCGCTATCCATTGGCATTAACTCCTTCCCATGCAGAACCTCCTGCGTCAACACGAATGCAATAATCGACCCGACAAAAATTCGGGCGCTGGCTTGAGGATCAGCAATCTTGAGTTGTGGATGAGATGCAAAGTACAGCGTTAACGTTTCCAGGGCGGGTTTGGTAATATTGCTGACAAACACTTGCGCCAGGTGAGGAAAGCGTCCCGACTCGGCAATTACCACCCGGACAAAGGATAAATATTCTTGATCTGTAGCAATGCGACTTAGCCCAGTTTTAACCAACTGTCGCAGCACAGTTTGGGGTTCTCCTTGTAGCGGTACAGAACCAAAGACTAACTGAAACCGCCCTTTTGCCATACGCTCTATTAACGTGGTGAATAGAGTTTCTTTGTCTTGAAAATAACTATAGAGGGTTTGCTTAGACACCTTAGCAGCGGCGGCGACTCGATCCATGCTTGTCGCCGCATAGCCGTGTTTGAGAAACTCTTGGGTGGCTCCGTTGAGGATTTGTTCGGCTTTATCGACCCTACTCTTTCGGTTTGATTCGCTGTTTTTTGATCGTGACATGGTTTGGAAATGTGGTACTGCTCAGACTATAGGGTTCCTGGTACTCGCGAAGTCAGACGTCAGCCTTAACACCCGCCAAGAACTCAAGTTCTTGGCTAAAAACTCAAGTCAGCTAAAGCTGACTGAATAAGAGATAAGAGTTGTAGTCGTCTCCAGACAAATGCCAGCTTTTGGTTCCTTGGGTTGAAACCCAAGGCGGTTGGTGAAACGAGACTGATGCTTGACTTTATCAAACTGTACAGTCTACTATAACAATATATAGACCGTACAGTTTGGTTTGATATAAAAAATTTCAAATCCAGCACTTAAACGGTCGTCACCCCCTCTTATTTAATAACCCTCCCCTCGCCAGAGAGGTAAATACGATGACTCAGACCCTCTCACCCCGCGAAGAACAAGAGCAAAAAGCCCCTGAATCAGGCAAATTTGCCAAACCCAAGGGCAAACTCTCACCCCGTTTGCTCATCCCAGCCGGGTTGTTAATCGCCGGTGTCGCCGCCGCAACCTGGTATTTTTTAACTCCATCCCCAACCGATGAAACCCTGCAACTGAGTGGTCGCATTGAAGGCTACGAAACGGATATTGGTGCGAAAGTCCCCGGTAAAGTCGAGTCGGTTGCAGTACGGGAAGGGAATAACGTCAGCGCAGGTCAAACCATTGTCAGGCTTGATGATGATGAAATTCAAGCCCAACTCAGACAAGCCAAAGCCCGGGTAGAAGCGACGCAACAACAGGAACGCCAAGCGCGTCTACAGATTGATGTGCTGATGAGTCGCCTGCAAGAAGCCACCCTAAATCTACAACAAACTCAACAAAACGCCAGTGGGCGCATTTCCCAAGCCAATGCTAGCGTCGCGACGGCTGAGGCGCAACTCAGCCAAGCCATAGCCCAGTTGCAACAGGCTCAAGCTGAATTAACTCTAGCCAAAACCGATCGCGATCGCTTCACCCAACTCCTCAGAGGTGGCGTGATTTCCCAACAGCAATTCGACCAAGCCCAAACCAAAGTAAACACCCTGCAATCGGCTGTCGCCGCTCAACAAGCCGTGGTAGAAGCGAACCGCAGACAAGTTAACGCGGCTCAAGGGGAACTCGAACAAGCCCAAACCAGCCGACTGAATCCCGCGATCGCTCAAGCGCAAATCAACGCCCTCAACAAGCAGCTAGACCAAGCCCGCGCCCAACTCGCCGCCGCCGAGTCTGACATCAAACAAGCCCAAGCCGCCCAGGATGCGATCGCAGCTAAAATAAACGACCTTACCCTCACCAGTCCCATTCAAGGCACCGTCTTGACTCGCACCGTTGAACCCGGAGAAGTGATCGCAGCGGGTCAACACCTGATTACTGTACTCGATCTAGATGAGGTTTATTTACGCGGCTATATTCCCGAAGGCGATATTGGCAAAGTTCGGGTGGGTCAAAAAGCCAAAGTTTATCTAGATTCATTCCCAGAACAACCCCTAAGTGCAACGGTAACCGAAATTGACACCCAAGCCTCTTTTACGCCAGAAAATATTTACTTTAAAGAAGATCGCGTCAAGCAAGTCTTTGGCGTAAAAATTAGGATTGATAATCCCGAAGGATTTGCCAAACCCGGAATGCCAGCCGATGCAGAAATCCTGTTAGAGGAAGAGGTTCATTCGTAGGGGCATGTAGGGGCATGTAGGGGCACGTAGGGGTTTGTAGGGGCATGTAGGGGCGAAGCATTCGCGCCCAGATCCGTCGGATTCCTACTAAACTTTCAACGCGAATGCTTCGCCCAATCCCCAAATATCAATGAACAATAAACAATGAATGACCACCATGTAATTCAAGTTCAAGGATTATACAAACGCTACGGCAAACTCCTCGCCGTCAAAGGCATTAATTTTACAGTTCAGCGCGGGGAGATTTTTGGCTTAATTGGTCCCGATGGCGCGGGAAAAACCACAACCTTCCATATTTTAGGTGGGGTGATGGACGCATCAGGAGGACAAGTAAAAATCCTGGAAAAATCCCCGCGTGACGCCCGCATTTTAAGTGGTTATTTAACCCAACAATTCTCCCTTTACCTCGATCTAAGTATTGATGAAAACTTGCGCTATAGTGCCGGATTGCGTCAGGTTCCAGCCGATTTATTTCAGCAGCGCCGCCGCAAATATTTGCAGTTAATGAATTTGCAGCAATTCGCTGATCGTTTAGCGGGACAACTTTCTGGGGGGATGAAACAAAAACTAGCCCTCTGTTGTGCGCTCATCGCTCAACCGGAGGTTTTGCTCTTAGATGAACCGACAACAGGGGTTGATCCGGTATCTCGGCGGGAATTCTGGGATGTTCTGGCTACTGTTGCGAGTGAAGGTGTAACCATTGTAGTCGCGACGCCCTACCTCGATGAAGCCGAACGGTGCGATCGCATTGCGTTAATGTATGAGGGTCAAATCCAGGAAATTGGTACGCTTTCCCAATTGCGAGAGAGTCTGGGATTGCAACGACTGGAGGTGCGAACGGCGAATATTGAAGCGGCTGAGGCGGTTTTGCACGATGAGACGATACCCACTCAACAGACTTCCATTGTTGATGTGCAAACCTTTGGGGATAGACTGGATGTGCTGGTGGAAGACGCGACGGATGGAGAAGCAGAAATTCGCGATCGCTTGCGTCAACAGCAATTAGAAATAAACAGTATTCAAATCGCTGATCCCACGTTAGAAAACGTCTTTGTTAAACGTCTGCGGGCGGCGGGGAAGGAACCGGAATTTATCCCCTTTCCTCGGCACAAAGATTGTAGAGACGTAGCATTCTACGTCTCTGCTCAAGGAGGCGATGGGGTTAAAACGGGTAATCAATCATCGTCTATCTCTGCCAATTCTATTGCGATTGGGGCGAATAATTTAAAGAAATTATTTGGTGAATTTCAAGCCGTTAAAGGTGTTAATTTAGAAATTAAATATGGAGATATTTATGGATTACTCGGAGCAAATGGTGCAGGGAAAACAACAACCATTAAAATGCTGTGTGGCTTAATTCCGGCGACATCGGGAACCATGTCTTTAGCCGGACAAACTCATAACCTCCGCAGTAGCAAGTTGCGGCGACGCATTGGGTATATGAGTCAAAAATTTACCCTGTATGATGACTTAACAATCATCCAGAATCTAGAATTTTATTGTGGAGTTTACGGTGTACCCCGGCGACTACGCCCCACGAAGATTGATTGGGTATTAGCCACTTGTGGGTTAGTCGGAAAAGAGAATATCCTCACCGGGCGATTACCGGGGGGATGGAAGCAGCGAGTGGCGTTTGGTGCGTCGGTGATGCATGAACCGGAAATTTTTTTTTTGGATGAACCAACCTCCGGGGTTGATCCGTTGGCGCGGCGTCAGTTTTGGCGGTTTATTAATCAGTTTGCCCGTTCAGGAACGGCGGTGTTAGTCACAACCCATTATTTGGAAGAAGCCGAACAATGTAATCGCATGGGGTTTATGGTGGCGGGTGAGGTAGTGGCGCAGGGTTCGCCTAGTGAAATTAAAGCCGCACAACCGGGTCAGTTGATTGAGGTGGTGACTGACCAGACGCAAAATGCCTCAAACTTACTCAAAAGTAAGATAGACTCATGGCGGGTGTCAATATTTGGCGATCGCTTGCACTTGGTTCTGGATCATCCCGATGGGGAAATCCCCCAAGTCCGCTCTGTGTTAGACGATGCAGGTATTAAAATTGAGTCGTTGCGATCGATTCCGTTTTCTCTAGAAGATGCTTTTATTGGCATTGTCCAACGCACCCAGTCACCCTCAGTCGATTAATTGGTAATATAGTCTAATCAGCAAAAATACTTAGTTAAACCAGAACCTATGACTTTTTTGCAACTTGCCGTCATTACCTGTCTCGCCTTTGTGTTGATCAAATTTAGTGCCTCTGTGTTTGGCTATGGCAATAATCGCGTCTTAAATAGCTTGGTTACAGCTATTCTCGCAATCTTTGTCACCTTTGAACTGGTGAAGCTGGTGCAGGCAATTTTCGTCAAATTAGGATAGGACACTGAAGATCCCCCATCAGGCGCTCTCGGATGGGGCGGTTAAAACCGCATCTACACAAACAAAACCTGCCTTCGCAGGTTTCTAAATCCCACGGGAATCAATTAGCCCCCTGTAGTCACCCAATCATAAATATACTGTAGGGGCGACCTGTCTGCATCAATGAACACCACCCATCCACTCAATTGTATCGGGTCGCCCTTGACTTAAATGGCGAATGAATAGAAAAGCCGCGATCGCATCCGACCCAATCCTGATAAATAAACGATATACACTAAAACAATACCCAGACTTTTCACGGTATGTGGCGCAATGCGTGTAGGGGCGGGTTTCACTACTATCTTTTCGGTTGCACCCATAAGTAACTAAACCCGCCCCGACTCAGGTTTCTAGACTTCCCGTGAAAAGCCAGAAACAATACCCCCTTTTCGACAAGCCAATGGTGAAGCAGTTTTGGCGCTGGCTAATCCGGCTAATTCAGCCCATATTACCACCCTTCCTCAAACAGAAACCACACAGGCGGGTGAAACGTCAACCCCTCAGTGATGCAGACTATCAGCAGCTATTTGGGCAACTGCTAACTGGGGTAAGTCAGGGATGGAACTCAGAAGAGGTATTCCAGCATTTAGGACATCGGATGAATGACCGCTATTTTAAAGCGTGGCTGCGAGAGTATGGGAAGCAGTTACTGAAATTGCCAGAGGCGGATCATCAGTTGGCGTCGCAGTTAGTGCGGTTGAGTCGGGTAGGGTGTGGGGAATTGGGGGAAATAGCCGCAGAAATTGGTAGGGATTTGTTAATGAAACCTGCGGGGAAAGGGGAGGAAGTGGCGGCGGTGGAACCAAGGAAGAGGGTATCGGCTGAGACATCGCCTCTAGAGTCAATTAGTTCTATTGAAAATAGCGATAGTGATCAGGCAGAATGGTGGCTTCATCGAGGGTGTCAGCAATGGCTAGATGGGGATTTTCTCGGTGCTGTCGCATCTTATGATAAAGCCCTTCAAATCAAACCTGATGACCACGAAGCTTGGTTCAACCGGGGTGTGGCGCTGGCTATACCAAAGCCAAGCCCTGAAATCTGACCTCAAACATACTATCGCCTTAGCTGGAATTGGACTAGCGATTAGCGGCTTAACCGCCACCGCGATTTCCGTACAACAACCCCAACCGAAATCCTACACCGATGTTTCGTTTTTATCCTCACCCATTTTTATCTGGAGTCTGGTATTAAGCGCCCCCTGCTCCCCCTGCTCCCCCTGCTTTGTAGGTGTCACCGCCCATCCTAAGCGAGTGGGCTGCTGGTAAATTCGTTTGAGCGTGTTGATATCCCGCACGGAGATTTCCGGGGGATGGCGAACCTGGGAATAGTACATCGTATCCGTTTCCACTGGAGAATGACCCCAAATCCCCAAAGCATGTCCTATTTCATGACGAGCCGTGGCTAGGGTATAGTCTACCGTTTGGTGGGGACTCAGATAAATGGTAAACTTATGTGCTAAAATATCCCGTGGTTCCTTCACTCCTGGACGCAGATAAAATTCGTAGCGAGTTTCTGCAGTACGGGCGCGAATGTTCTCAAATCGTTGGGTTTCGCGGTTAAAGGAGGCTTGCAGAGGGGGACGCGATCGCACAATTGTAATATCTGCAGATTCTGTCTCAGAAACCACCTGTAAGGGCAAATAGACAGTCCATTCCTCTACCGCTTGTAACACGGCATTGTACCAACTATGGAATCGTTGAGCACTAGCCGAAGATTCCGCTGATTCTCTGGGTTGTTCAATATAAACCTGAACCGGAAACTGCGACCAAACCAGATACTCCACCGGGGTTAACTTAATCTCCGTAAAATAATCACCGACACCAGTTTGATCATCCCACTGCGCCAATGTTTGGGGGAGGGGGTGAGGTTGAGGAGTTGGGAGAGAGAACGGAATCCCAGGGACATGCCAAGATATCGATAGTAACAGAATTAAACCACTGGTCAAGATCGCTATCCACAAGAGACGTTTCCTGGTGCTATGGAGGAAACGCCTCAGCTTGGGAGCGGTAATTTTTCTCATCCCAAATTCGTTGCTTGTTCGATTCAGTGGGGGAAGATATCACTGATTCAACCACCCTGCACTCAGAACAATGGTCAAGCCAATAAAGATAATGGCAAGCACCCAAGTCACCCGGTTGAGGGCAGTTTCTGCACTTTTGGCACTGGTGAACAGTTGGGCTTGACCGCCAATCCCACCAATACCATCCCCTTTCGGACTATGAAGCAACACTAAAACAATCAAACCTAGAGCAGATGCTGCCCAAATAATTTGCAGAACTTGACTGGTCATACTTGATTCTGGCTTACTTGTCAATGGAAATTTGGTCTTGTTGTTTTCGTCCCAGACCAAAGACTACAAGGCAACTCGTACTGGCGTTCGATTCTTCCGCACATCAAACTCCACTGGTTTAATCATAGAACGTCCCGTCATTTCTGCCGGTTGTGGTAGTTGTAAGATGTCCAGAATCGTCGGGGCAATATCTGCCAAACGTCCATCGCTACGCAGGGCAACTTCGGTGCCATGTCCAGGGATTTTTAATTTTTCCCCTTCTATCAGAATAAAGGGTACAGGGTTAGTTGTGTGAGCGGTCCAAGGATTGCCTTGTTCATCTTGCATGTATTCCGCATTCCCGTGATCGGCGATAATGATCGCGGTTCCGCCAACTTTGTTGATATTCTCAATCAACCGCCCCAAGCAGTGATCCACCGTTTCAACGGCTTTCACACAGGCTTGTGTATTTCCTGTATGTCCAACCATATCCGGATTGGCGTAGTTGATCACCACCAAGGAGTAAATCATTTTGCTGATCGCCTTTACCGCCACTTCCGTCACCTCTACGGCGGACATGGCGGGGGCGCGATCATAGGTTGACACCATGGGACTGGGAATGAGTTCCCGATCCTCTCCTTCAAAGGGTAATTCTAAACCGCCATTAAAAAAGTACGTAACATGGGCGTACTTTTCAGTTTCAGCGGTGCGGAATTGGCGCAACCCCTTACGGGCGATGACTTCGCCGAGGATATTATTCAAGTTCTGCGGCTCAAATGCCACCAAAACCGGGAAGTTGGGATCATACTGAGTAAACGTGGCAAAGGCTAGAGGTTTAATCAGTTCCCGTTCAAATGCGCTAAAGTCCGGATCGGTGAATACTTGGGTCAGTTGTCTGGCGCGATCGGGACGGAAGTTATAGAAAATCATCCCATCCCCCGGTTCCACTGCACCAGACGTAATCCGAGTGGGTAGAATAAACTCGTCGGTAATGTCCGCCTGATAAGACGCTTGCATCACCTCAACCGGACTACGACCATCCCCATTCCCATCCTGGGTGATTATGTCGTAAGCTTTTTGGATGCGATCCCAGCGATGATCTCGATCCATGGCATAGTAGCGACCACTAATGGTGGCAATGCGTCCAATGCCGATTTTGTCAATATGCTCTTGAATGGTATGAAGATAGCTGATCCCGGAGTTAGGGTTGGTATCACGACCATCCATAATGGCGTGAACACAAACATCAGAGAATCCTTGGGATTTAGCAAAATCCAGTAATCCCAGCAGATGGTTGATATGAGAATGCACACCACCGTCTGAACACAAGCCAATCAGGTGTAACTTACCACCTTGATGCTTAAGTTCTTGGCTCAATTTCTGCAGGGCTGCATTCTCATGGATAGAACCATCTTCCACAGCATCTGAGATGCGAACTAGTTCTTGGGGGACGACACGCCCAGCACCAATATTCAGGTGACCCACTTCCGAGTTACCCATTTGACCCTCTGGTAGACCTACGTCTTTACCAGATGTCCGAATGGTTGTACTGGGATAAGCCGCCAAAAGGCTATCCATCACAGGGGTTCGAGCGATGGCAATGGCATTTCCATCCATTGCTTCGCGGTAGCCCCAGCCGTCCAAGATGACTAGCACCACAGGAGATACAGGTGCTTGCATCATAGTATCGCTCTTTATTCCTACACTAATTTCACCGCTATGATATCATTAGTTTCTTCAGTTGATAGCTAATCTTTGCCTTTCTTTTGGGTTTTTAGGCGTTTAGCCCGAAAAATTAGCTAGATTTTCTTTCTCTAGAGTCCTCCTTTTCGATAAACTCTATAGAAATAATACTTATTGACACTGTTCTCAATTAGCCCGGTCTTCTATCATGAGTAATACCAAATCTGGATTAGCCACCGCCTTTATACCTAGGTTATAAAGGCGGACTTTGTTTGTGTAGCAGCGATTTTAATCGCTGTGGCAAAAGGGGGTAACTTGATCGGATTTGGTATAGCGGTGAGGGCAGGTTTTGTCTATCAGGGATAGGAAAAAATTCCGATTAATCCCTGATAGGACAGACAGGTCACGGTACGGGTCTACGTTGGTTTATTGACCTTTAGCCGCTGCTTTATTCTTGGCAGCTTTTGCCGCTTTCTTGGCAGCTTTTTCGGCGGCGATCGCGGCTAATCTTGCCTGTTCTTTCTCTTCGGCAATTTTATCGAGGTAGTAGTGATAATCACCTAGATAAGTTCGGAACTCGCCATCACGAATTTCGACAATTTTCGTCGCCACTTGGGAAATAAAATAACGGTCATGGGAGACAATAATCACGGTACCATCATAATGCTGGAGGGCTTCCTCTAACATCTCTTTGGCGGGGATATCCAGGTGATTGGTTGGCTCATCCAATAGGAGTAAATTTGCGGGACGTAGCAGCATTTTTGCTAAAGCCAGACGGGCTTTTTCTCCCCCACTCAGGGATTCGACTTTTTTGAAGACTGTTTCACCACTAAAGAGAAATCGCCCTAATAAGGTACGAACGTCTTCATTTTTCCAATCGGGAACTTCATCATGGATGGTTTCCATGACACTTTTAGTTAACTCCAGCGCTTCGGCTTGATTTTGCTCAAAATAGCCGGGAATCACATTATGCTGACCCAGTTCCACAATCCCTTCTGTGGCGTTTTCCATACCCATCATTAGGTGTAATAGCGTGGATTTGCCTGATCCATTCGGTCCTAAGAAAGCGATGCGATCGCCCCGTTCAACTAGCAAGTCTGCACCGAGGAAAAGAATCTTGTCGTCGTAGGTATGTACCAATTCCTTAATATTGACAACCTCGCGACCACTCCGAGGGGCTGGGGGAAAGCGAAAATGTAAGCTTTTTAAGCTACCCGTTGGTGCTTCAATGCGTTCAACTTTTTCTAACTGTTTCTCACGGCTTTTTGCTTGGGTGCTGCGGGTTGCACTAGCGCGGAATCGTTCAACAAAGGCTTGCTGCTTTTCCAGTTCTTTTTGTTGACGCTCATAGGAGCTGAGTTGGGATTCTTGCATCTCAGCTTTTTGCTGCAAGTACGCCGAATAATTACCCAAGTAGGTGGTAGAGACGCCGCGTTCAGTTTCCACAATCTGGGTACAGAGGCGATCTAGAAATTCCCGGTCATGGGATACTATCACCATCGGGGTTTTTAATCCTTTCAGGTAATTTTCTAACCATTCGATGGTTTCTAAATCGATGTGGTTTGTCGGTTCATCCAATAGGAGGATGTCAGGGCTTTGCAGCAGGATTTTGCCCAAACTCATCCGCATTTGCCAACCACCACTGAACGCGCTAACTAAGCGATCGCCGTCTTCAGGGGCAAATCCCATTTCCGGTAATATCTTCTCGATTTGCGCTTCTAGAGAGTACCCATCGAGGGCTTCAAACTGACGCTGCAATTTATCCAGCTTGTGGATTAGGCGATCGAGTTGATCGGGAGCAGCGGTTTCCATGTCCCGTTGCACCTGCGCCAGATTATGCTGTACTTGGTTGGCTTGTGTAAATACCGTCCAAAATTCTTCGCGAACCGTGCGACTGGGATCGACTTCAAATTCTTGGGTGAGGTAAGCGATGTGTAGACTGGTAGGGCGGATGACTTCTCCCGCCGTGGGTTCTATCTCCCCAGCAATAATCTTGAGTTGAGTAGATTTACCCGCACCATTCACGCCAACTAAACCAATGCGATCGCCCGGTTTGACTTCCCAGTTGACATCCTTGAGAACTTCGCCAGTGGGATAAATTTTACTAATGTGTTCTAGTCTCAGCATGGGTGTATTGTCTCAAGCAGATTACAGCAGGGAGATTGAGATACCCGACGTTTTGGGTGCGCCGCTGACTCTCTATCCGTGTTTATCGTAACAAAATTTAATGGATCTATTTATGGGTTCTGACCGCCATAATCCAGGGCGTCGTTGGTGCAACCTGAAAAACGTAACCAGTCAGTGGTAGGGGCGGGTTTAGCGGTTTATTTGGGTATCGACCGATAACCTCTCAACACAACCCGCCCTTTGTCATAAAAGAAGGGATTTAGGTATCATTTGTTACAGCTTTTCAGGAATTTTAGCATCGGTTTCGATTACTGAACCGAGAGTCTAGATGGTGTTGCGGGATTAGCAAATATGGAAAAGGGATACAAAGAAGACTTGGCATATATCCATGATGTCGGGTTTCGGGATTACGCCCTTAAATCTGCACCTGGTATATTGGCAATCCTCGCTCAAAACCAAATAGGAGAAGGCTTAGTGGTGGATTTGGGTTGTGGTAGTGGATTATGGGCGCAAAAACTGGTAAAGGCAGGTTACCACGTTTTCGGCGTTGATAGTTCTGAGTCAATGATCGCCATAGCACGAACCCGAGTGCCAGAAGCGGAGTTTCAGGTTGAGTCACTGTTCAATGTAGATATCCCCGCCTGTAATGCTGTAACCTCCATTGGTGAATGCCTGAATTACCTGTTTGATCCAAAGAGCGATCGCGCTTCACTAATCCAGCTATTTTATCGTGTTTATAATGCATTAGAACCTGGGGGTGTTTTCATTTTCGATGGCAGCAATATATCACATCTTGTCATTGAATAAATCTTGATAATTTTAGTTATTGCTATTCAAGGCATTAGTTGGTATTTAACTCTTAGCGAATTAATCCTTGTTGTTGAGCTAATGTGTGATTTAGCACGACCACAGAATTTGCCGATAAATGCAAAGTTTTTACGGTCGATTTTAGTGCTTTTTTTAGGGCGTCCTGTAATGGTGGAAGCCATTCTTCCTTATGTCCATTGATTACTAATAGTAAGCGAAAATCAATTTTTTCTAAATCGAGTGTCTGAAAGAGAGAAGGTAATTCTGTCCATGTTGCATGGCGTTTTAAGCAAGTTGCAATACAGAGATTCAGTCCGTTTGTCAATTTCTCTCTGATTTCTTCGATAAAATCGTCAAACCCTGGTTGTGTTTCAGGACGAGGTGAACTAGATTTTGCTTCAATAATCAATACCTTTGGTGAATTGGGAGGATGTAGCAACAAAAGCTCTGCTATCTTAACGCCCTCCTGGATGACTTGGTAGGTTTGACTTTTTTCAATATGGAAGCAATGTCCTTCTGGATAGGGTCCGAACGTCATTCCAGATTCAATAATCGGTTGAGTGGTCATTGAAAAGCCAGCCTCACTTCTTCTTTGTAAAGTTGGATAGATTCATCAATAATAGGATTACTCGGCAAACCATCTTTTAGATCGGCAATAGTCCACTCTTCAGGATTAGTTGAAATGATTTTGATTGAAATTTCATTTTGTTGTTGAGCGATGAGAAATAATTTTTTGATCACAAAGTAAGAGTGACTTGCCATGAAAAACTGGATTCCGCATTTCGCTAACATAGCGATGATGTCCAATAATTTTGAAATAGCGTTTGGATGCAGCGCGGCTTCTGGTTCATCAATAAAAATGACGGATTGCGGATCAAGATAGCGGTTTCCGAGTAAAGTATCGAGAATCGAAATTTTCTTGATGCCTTCTGCCGTCACTCCAATAGAGAACTTTTGATTGCCTTTCTTAAATTGCCAAATTCCTGATAGTTCGTCATACTCAATTCTGCCGTCTAATATATGTTTTAGGTTTTTGCGCGATTCAGCAAATTCTCTATAATTTCTGCCACCTTTAGGAGATTGACGCAAGGCGCGGGCTAGATCCAGGTAGGTATCATCAAACCCAAATTCTTTGTCCTGTTCACGAGTTTCTAAAATGATTGAGTGCAGAGAAAGAACTTCTTTGGTGGGTAGAAAAATTGAGTTACTATCGCGGGGTGTAACATGATTATCTAAGTTCTGAATAGTCTTGGTTGTATCTCTGCCAAAAGTATAGATAAAATTTTGATGATTAACGTTAATCTTGAATAATAAAGGTTCATCCGCTCCTTTTCTCACGAGTTCGCCGATTTTTATCGTCTCGAATGTCCAGTACAGTTTGTCTGCCAGTATTTCTTCAGCGCTGCGCGGTTCATTGCCCCGTTGATAGGTTTCCAATGTTCGCATGGCACTGTAAAGAGCCTTGAGTAATATTGTTTTACCTGTGCTATTTTCACCAATAATTAAGTTAATATTGCCTAAGTGTTCGCACTGAAGCTGGTCTATCGGACCAAAATTTTTGAGTTGAAGGCTGTTTAGCATGGGTTATTTCTCTCGACTTTCTGCACGGTAAGTTTAACTCGACAACAGCCAGAGTGGATTAGCTATGCTCTCTTTATGATAATCTGAACAGGTTGATTGAACTGACGCGATTTGATCGCACTCATAGCATTACAGCTTACTACTCTCGGTCAACTAATTCTCATCCTCATCTGACTCATCCAGATACAACCTAATGAACTCCTCGGCTGCCGTTGGATTAAGCTTATTCAGCCCTTTCCTAATTTCGAGAATGGCATCACCTCCTGAATCTCGACTTTCATTGACCCAATGGTGAATTGTTGATCGCCCAATACCCATTGCTATCGCCAACTTATTTTGGCTAATGCCGTAAGCTTCCAACACCTGTCTTAAAGATTTTCCTGCCTTTCGCATGGTTTCTATAGTGCCAGAAGCAAATGACTCATCTAAATACAAGCCAATAAACTCCTCGGCTGCTGCCGGATTAATCTTATTGAGTCCTTTTCTAATTTCTAAGATGGCATCACCTCCTGGATCTCGATTTTCATTAACCCAACGGTTGATACTAGAACGCCCAATACCCATCGCCACCGCCAACTTATTTTGGCTAATGCCATAGGCTTCCAACACTTGCTTTAGTACTGTCCCTGCTTTTCCCATGCCTAAATTTTGTCAAAGGCTCATGAAGGCGAAATGCTAACAAAACACCTTCTCTAAGACTGTTCCTCATCCTCCTCTGACTCATCCAGATACAAACGAATGAACTCTTCTGCTGCTGCTGAATTAATCGTCTTCAGTCCCTTCCTAATTTCTAGGATGGCATCGCCGACGGGATCTGCCACCTCATAAACCCAGCGGTGAACATTAGAACGCCCAACTTGCATTACCACGGCTAATCGATTTTGGGTAATGCCATAACTTTCCAAGACCTGTTTGAGTGCTTTGCCTGCTTTTCCCATGCCTCAGATTGTGTCAGAGGCTCATAACTGAGTAAATGTTCCATATATGGAAAACTAAGGTATGATCACAATGTTACATATATGGAACAAAACAAAAAAAGCAGTTAAATCCCTATGACACAAGAGTTTATTCCCAACCCAACCCCCAACCAGCAAACCCCTCTCCCTGCCAATCCAGCATCAGAACCCAATCGAGTCCCCCTCAAAGTCTTAGTCATTAGCACTCCCCAAGGCGTCAGTAACACCATTCACACCTTTTACCGCCTTGGCTACGCCCAAGTCAGTGAATGGAGCAAACCTCAGCCGACTCAAAATCCTGGTGAGGTAATGAGTATCCTGAGTCGCCGTATTCAGGTTGACTAATCGGTAGCAAAAATAACCTAACCCCCTTCTGTCGCTAACAAGGGGGAACAAGACACTCATCTCAAATCACGAATAGTTATGCAACCCTTACGCCACCGCATCAATCCCCAAACCTTTGTCATCACCCTCCAACAAATTGCCAAATACCTGAACATTAACCCAAAGCGTATCCTCAACTGGGAAAAGTGGTATAACGTCCTCTGGGTACATATCGAAGGATTGGGCGGTTACTTTATTAGTTACCGCAAGCTAGAACAGTGGATTACCGCTTGTCGTTCCTTAATCCGCTTCTGCCCAAACCTGGAAACCCTCAATACCCTGTGGTTACTCATCCACCAAGAATCTCAACGATATACAGAAGAAGGCTTTTCTCGACTCGAAGCCATCTGGCAACAACGGCAAACGTATTTGCGCGATCGCTATGGCAAAATGAGGTAATCTCGGCAAACACGATTAAAAAGATAACCCTAATGTCAAGAATAGGTAAAATCCTCACCGCTTTATCACTCTCCCTATTTTTACTGGTAACGGCTTGTGCCGCACCATCCACCGCTCCCCCACCTTCTACCCAAGCACCTCAAACTAGCACTGAGCAACCCACTCAGGCGCCCACAGGCGAACCTTTGGCTGGAGGGCAATTTAATAAATTCTTCCCCAACCCTAGCGGTGATTACCAGCGAATATTTGCCCAAGAGAAAACCGGATTTGCCGAAGCGAAGTTGAAACAGGATGGCAAGGATGTGGCGGTGCTATCGATTAATGATTTAGCCAATAACCCCAGTGCGGCTAAGAAATTCCAGGATAGCACTAAAACAATTGCAGGCTATCCCGGTGTAGAACAGGGGAAGACACAAACTGCGATTCTAGTTCGCGATCGCTTCCAAGTCAAAGTCCAATCCCGTGACGACTCCTTTACCCCTAGCGATCGCGAGGCTTGGTTGGAAAAATTTGACCTGCAAGGATTATCCCAACTCAAATAAAATTGGTCATTGGTCATTGGGAACAAACTAAAGATATCATTGAAACGATTTATAGGAGACTTTACGTGAGTAAATCTATTATTGAATTAGTTGATAACTTACCTCAAGGTGGGCTAACCGTTTCCGTCTTGAAAGCCTTAGACTTTGTTGCTCCCGGTGATTGGCAAAATGTAGTCGGCTTTGAAAATACCGTGCGCGAGGTTACAGGTGAAGATGATCCGGCATTAATTCAGGATATTAGTGAACGCGCTCTTTGGCTCTATAATGACAAATCCCAAGGCTATCAACGGGCAATTTGGCTTTTTCAATCCGTTGATAGTGCGGATTTCGCTCTCGGTGCGGCTGCTTTAGCCAACAAAATTGGTGAACGAGTTTCATTGCTGGGATTTTTAAATCGGTTGACACCCAAAGCTGATACGGCACAAACCATCGATCTGTGTTTAAAAGTTGTGGCAGAATTGGTGGCGTTTTGTCAAATTAATGGCATTCCTGGAGACAGTATTGGGGATTTTGTCAATGCTTTAGCCGATTATAGCGGTGAGTCAATGATCCGGATGGCGGGACTCATCTGTATTGATGGGTTGATTCCCCTGGGACCAGATTTCATTCAAGTGGCGCAATCGACTCTTTCTGGGTTAAGTCCCTCTCGCTTAGAACAAAATTCAACCTTCCAACAAATCAGCAGCTTAATTCCAGGAAATAGTTCTCAAGGAAAGCTGAACTTTATTGGGGAAAGCTTCGATGCGGTAAAAGGTTGGATGGGGGGTGTCGTCGCCGCGAGAGGGTTGACACCCAAAAAGGTGGTTAATCACCTGCAAGGATTTGTGGAAATTGCGGATGATAAGTTGGACTATCTTGCCGCATTCTTAGACACGTCAACGAATTATTACGAACATACTGGCACTCAAACCGTCGCCCGTCGTTTAATCGAACGAGCAGCGGCTGAAATTTGATAAATGAAATACCCCATTCATAGCCATCGCCTACGAGATCATCATCGCGCAAGCCACAGAGAATGTCAGTGGCGGTAATGTTTCAACCCAGCGAATAACAAAAGCGCGATCGCGAATCCCCCAGCGACTCCGGAAATCAGTGGGGTATCTGTATGACGCAGTGCGATCGCAATATATGCCCAAGCAATTACTAGGGGAAAGGCAATATCCGATCGCTGAATAATCACCGTTGCTGTGATTACCGCCCCGACAAGTAGGACAATTGCCGTCCACGCTGAAGGGTCAATCCCCCACCCACTCCAGCCGAGGTCGTAGAGTACAATTGCTACATTCAGAATTGTGGCTACACTGATCCACGCCAAATAGATACTCACAGGAATGTGAACATACCATTTCTGCTTCCGAGACACCCTGACAGAACCAATACCCAACCGCAAATAAACTCGAATCAGTGGCACTAAAATCCCCAGCATCGCCACCAGCGACAGCGCGAACTGGCGATACTGGAACAGAAACACCCAAGCAATCTGGGCAAAACTCGCCAGCACTAAACTATAGCCCATCTGGCGCAAATGAGGATTTTGCTCCTGGTTGGGCAGTACCTGATAGATGCCCAAACTAATCAAACCCAGATAAATAATTCCCCAGATGGCAAAGGCATAGCTGGCTGGGATAATCTTAATCTCTCCAAAAATAGTATTGGAGATTTCGCCGATTGTCAGTCCACCAATCGGTGCGATATTTGCCCAGATATTAATGCCAAAAGCAGCGAGGATAGCACTTAACGTGAGAACTTGCCTAAGGCGATCTGGGTTTAAAGAGTTGAACTGTTTCATGTTACTGCCGAGTTAAAATCTCGGTAATGCTGGAGGTCACTTAAGTTTTTGTTTAATAAATGCCACGAGCTGTCCCATTTGTTTCTTCAACCCATCAATTTCTGCCTGTAAATGTTCAATTTTTGCATTTAAGGCTTGAACTTCGTCTGATGAAACACCGGGAGCTTCAGCCGCAGGAACTTCTTCTTTGGGCGGCACAGCCATGACTGGGCGTTTTTTAGCCTTTGCCATCGCTTCCTTAATCGCATCAACCAGTTGCTTCTTTTCAAAGGGCTTTTCGACAAAGGCAAAATACTCAAATGGCTCAGGTATTTTTTCCGTTACTTCTTCCTTGCGACCTGACATTAATACCAAAGGAATGCTCTGGAGAGTACCATCACTTTGAATTTGTTGGAAAACCTCCCAACCGCTCATTTTAGGGAGCAGGAAATCTAACATAATTAGATTGGGATGCTCCTGATGGATTAGATTGAGACCTTCAATACCATCTTTGGCTTCTAGCACTTCAAAGTTACCGGGCGGCAACATTTCTTTAACGCGCATCCGGATGACTCGACTGTCATCAATAACTAATATTTTATGGCTTGCCACGACTGACTCCTTTGGAGAGATAAAAGAAAAACGTCTTAAGCCCAGGTAGAGCAGACCCCATAATTCCACTCAGACAGACCTTACAGAGTCTGTTTCCGGGAAAACAACGGATGACCGACCCACACCTGTAACTCTTTTGCTGTTTTGAGATCGAACCCAAAAGCACTCATCGAAAATTGAGGTTGGTAAGGGGGCGAATGGAAACCCCTGTCATTTATGTATGGGGAGGATCTTGCCCTCTTACATAAACAGCAGTCCGACAGGACTTCCTTTGAGTGAGAAGCTGTTGGTATCCATTACCCTCGTGTAGACGACTGCATATTTGAATTGAAACCCCTACCGCCTTGGATTTACTTGCCGCGTTCGATGTATTGCATTCACCTTTCGTCTGGGCAATTACAGACTCGTGTTTTCAAGCTGTACGCATAGGGGTTAATTTTTGGGGTATGGTTGCCCCTAACTTCCGTTTCCGGAGTGACGTTAGCTTCGCATAAGTTATGCCTCGGTACTATCTCCAACACACTGGTTTAACCCTGTAAGCCTGTTTAATGCTGGAGTTGTAGAGCTACAAACTAGCTACGAATTTGTAGGTACGAACTTTAACTCTTGGGCATAACGTAGACCGCGTAGGTCTTAGGCTGGTCAGGTATGGGCTTTATTCCAAGCCCCCGCCTTTAGGCGTGGGGTTCCTGACTGTCCATGATTCTAGATTAATCTGCTTGGTTGGTTGAGAGCAAAACTCGGATCGAATCAGAGTCCGAGTAAAATGCTTTACCATTTGTATCGTAAAGAGTAACACTCTTGCTGATAGCTCATCAAAATTACTATGGATTTGCCTACTCAACCCAATCTGTCTACTAAAAACCTTTGGCGAGAGGAAATTACTGCCCTACCGACTTGGTTGCGACGCCCCATTGGTAACGCCAGTGATATCTCTACGGTGCAGCGCATTGTTAAACAACGGCAAATTCACACGATCTGTGAAGAGGGGCGCTGTCCCAATCGGGGGGAGTGTTACGCTAACAAAACGGCGACCTTTTTGCTAATGGGTCCAACCTGTACCCGTGCTTGTGCTTTTTGTCAAGTGGATAAGGGTCATTCTCCTATGCCCCTTGACCCGGAAGAACCCCAGAAAATTGCTGAATCGGTTCAGTTATTGGGATTGCAGTATGTGGTACTGACATCAGTAGCGCGAGATGATTTACCGGATCAGGGCGCAGGTTGGTTTGTTGCCACAATGGATGCCATCCGGCGACTGAATCCAGATACCCAAATTGAGGTGCTAACGGCAGACTTTTGGGGCGGGAGAGGTACAGACAATCAAACTCCAACTGAGTTGCAGCGCCAACGGGTGAAAAAGGTGGTTCAGGCGCATCCAGCTTGTTATAACCACAACATTGAAACCGTAAAACGACTGCAAGGACAAGTGCGCCGGGGTGCCCAATATGAGCGATCGCTGGATGTTCTGCGCCTCGTCAAAACCCTTGACCCGACAATTCCCACGAAGTCAGGATTGATGTTGGGACATGGAGAGACGGAAGCTGAGGTGATAGAAGCCATGGAGGATTTGCGCCGCGCTGAATGCGATCGCCTCACCCTAGGACAATACATGCGTCCCTCTCTAGAACACCTGAGAGTGCAACGCTATTGGACACCAGAGGAATTTGACCGACTCGGTGCGATCGCCAAAGACATGGGTTTCACTCACGTCCGTTCCGGTCCCTTGGTTCGCAGTTCCTACCACGCGGGTGAATGACAGATGATACCATGGTGACATACTCCCGACGCTCATGCGGCAAGCATAGAGCGCGGGCTTCTCAGTGACTCCTGGTATCCCATAGGACGTT